>CAWVVG010000633.1:0-1933 GCA_963932775.1 uncultured bacterium | reverse complement strand
CTGCCAAGCTTCCCACCCGAGAAGAGAGACCCTCCGCAGCTCAGGTCGACATCCAAGCCAAAACCAGAGGATGCTCCGACCAACATCAGCCCACGCACTGCAGTCTCTCAATCGATAAGCCCCCATACCGGTGACACCGCTGTCGCTCTGCCCCCCGCGCCGAAACCGCATCGCTCCCCGCCACTGCCTGTGGCAGAGCCATCACCCACTCTGCAGCCCGTTGGTGTCTCAGTCCCAAGGGCAATTCTTCGCGGGTTACTCATCGGAAGCACCGTTGGGGCCCTTGCCGTCGGCCTGCTCGCTGTCGTACTCTTCTATCTGTTCCCCCCATCTCAGTTCCTCTGATTCTCTCCCCCCTGAATCCTCTTCTCTCTACCCCCAAAAGTATCCATGTCTCGTTGGTTCCCCGCGCTATCGGTGTGTCTCGTGATCGCGTCTGTCGCCTACTTGGTGACCGACGACGACGAACCTCACACCCCGTCCGTTGTCGCAGTCAAGCCCATTGCTGCCCCGAAAGTTCACGACATCCTCCATACCATCGAGCCCGGTGAAACGATCGGCATGATCGCCGCAAATGTGGGCCTCTCAGAGCAGGAGATACGGAGCACGACAAAAGATGTGTACGACCTGGCCAAGCTGCGAGCTGGCCGAACCATCACATTCAAGATTCTTGAGGGTGCCGACGTACCACACGCCATTCTTTACCCTCTGGATGAGGACACCACCGTATTGGTCGAGTACACCAACGCGACCTGGACGGCCTCGATCAACAAGATTCAATATGAGGCGACCGAAGCCATACGTGAGTTCAGCGTAGAGTCCACTCTTTGGGGATCTGCCATTAAGGAAGGACTGCGGGCAGCCGACATCGTTCAGTTGGCATCGGTTTTCGAGTTCGACGTGGACTTCAATACTGAGCTTCGAGCGGGTGCTTCGGTGCGAATGGTAGTGGAAGAGCTCTACCTCGATGGCCGTTTTGCGAAACTCGGCAAACCCTTGGCTGTTCGCCTTCAAAACAATGGAGGGGAGTTCCTCGCCATACATCACGTCTCTACGAACGGGGACACCGGCTACTACGACCTGGATGGCGTTGCCCGCAAGAAGGCCTTCTTGCGCTCCCCATTGTTGTTTTCTCGGGTCACGAGTGGATTCAACCCCCGCCGATACCACCCGGTACTCAAGAAGCGACGCCCCCACAATGGAACCGATTTTGGCGCCGCCAGTGGCACGCCAATTCGAGCCACTGGCTCTGGCAAGGTGGTTCAAGCGGGCAGAAATGGCGGCCACGGCAAGTTCGTAAAAATCGACCACCCAGGCCCATATGCATCCAGCTATTCCCACATGAACCGAATCAAGGTGAAGAAGGGCCAGCACATCAAGCAGGGGCAGGTCATCGGCACTGTGGGATCCACCGGAATGTCCACCGGGCCTCACCTCCACTATCAATTCTGGAAAGCCGGGAAATTCGTGAACCCGATGACCATCAAGCTTCCACGAACCCAAAAACTGTCCGCCTCCGAATTGACCAAATTCAAGGCGAACCGAAGCCTCTGGGTCGACTTTATGAATGGTGTGGATCCGTCTGTCGCTATGACTTCAGACGAGCTTGCATCAACAAACGCAAACGCGCAGTAATAGCGCTACACTGCCCAGTATGTTCATCTTTCTCCTGATGGCTGGGTTGGCTCAAGGTTCTGGTGTTCAGGACCTGTGGGTATTTGCACCCAACGACACCGACAAAGCCACCCTGGCCAGCTTGGGCCTTGGCTTCGCTGAAGGACACTCAGACGGCTGGTGGCGAATGCACGCGGATGAAAATTCGTACGCTGCACTGGAGCGCTCCGGTCTGGCTCACCGCCCTGCATTACGCAAGCTGGTGCCGTCTGATGCCCACCACAGTGCACTCGAGATGGTCATGTCCCTTGAGACGCTG
>CAWVVG010000632.1:0-1935 GCA_963932775.1 uncultured bacterium | reverse complement strand
CAAGAGAGAATCTGTATTGACTGCTGAGCGCGAGGTCTCTCGACTCAAAGAGGAGTTTCTCGCAAGCCTCAGCCATGAGTTGAGGACACCGCTCAACGCCATCATGGGGCTATCGGAGGCCTTAAACGAGGAGGTCTACGGCACGCTCACCGAGAAACAATCAGAATCCCTGCACACGATCTGGGGTTCCGGGCAAAACCTGCTGACCCTCATCAATGACATGCTCGACTTCGCCCGCATTGGTGCTGGAAAATACCCCACGCTGTTGGGCCCTACTGACATCCGTTCCTCCATATTGGGCGCGGCCCACGCTTGTGAAAGCTTGGCCGAAGAGTCGGAAATAGATGTCATATTGGACACCGGTGACCAGCCCGCGATGGCAACTCTGGATGGCCGCCACATTATGCGAGTCTTGAAAATCTTGTTGAATAACGGGATCAAGTTCACGCCCGCGGGTGGAACGGTGAGCGCTCGGGTGGTGCTCAATGAGACAAGCGGCCACATCACAATTGAAGTCGAGGATACCGGTATCGGCATTCGGCCAGAGAAACTATCCACCCTGTTCGATCCGTTCAGCCAACTCGACGGGGGCCTCTCCCGACAATTCGAGGGTGCAGGACTGGGGCTGGCATTATGCGCTCGCCTCTGCCGCCTCATGAGCGCCTCCATAGATGTGGAGAGCATTCTTGGTAAAGGCACCACATTCACCCTGCGGGTTCCCACAACCCCCCCAATGTGGATTGAAGTGTTCTCCGATCTGCGTTGTCCATTCTGCTACATCCTGGATGAGTGGCTGGACGAAGCAAACATGGCTCACCTGGTGCGATGGCGTGGCGTAGAACAGATGCCCGGCCTGAGTCCCGAAGATGGTGCGTCCGACCGGATTCAGAAGCGGCTCACCCAGATCTTGGGGCAGTTGAGTCAGCAATACCCGGACAGAGTACTCACAAAGCCAAAACAAGTCTCCAACACACAGCGGGGACTCGCATCTCTGGTCAGAATTGCCGCCACTGAACCAGAACGGCAGACTGAAGCACGCTCCCTATTGTACAGAGCCATATGGGTAGACGGCAAAGACATCACAGATTGGGTCACCATTCGAAACATTCTTTCCGGATTCGAGCTCGACGGCTTGGATGATGATTCTCCTGAAATGCATACCGTAGTGACCACCACACTGGAGTGGCGAGAACGGGGGGAAGATCGCATCCCTGCAGCGTTCGCACTCCGCAGCGACGAGTCGTGGCACGGACTAGGGCAGAAGGCTGACCTGATCGCATTTGTAGAGAAAGAACTGGGCACCATAGCCACGGAAACCAGTCCCTAAAAAATGCATTGGCGCACCCTCGCGTCACCCAACTGGGTTGTCAGGACGTCTATTTGGTCCGGAGCCTTCAAGACCCGATTCATGAACAAAGCGTTTCAGGAATATTGAAGAGCGTTACGAGTCCCAGAGATGGGTGTTTTCTTTGTCCCATTGCCCCAGCGTGGAGTAACTATGACACCGGTAACCAACGTACGCCCAAGAGTTTTAGCGATAGATGATGACCCCGGATCCCTTCAGGTCCTCAAGGCGGTTGCAGCACTTGCTGGGTTTGATCTGACCACATCAACTCAGCCCATACAATGCTTAAGCTTGATGGAAGAGATCGATCCTGATGTCGTCCTGCTCGATGTCATGATGCCCGAGATTACGGGGTTTGAGCTCTGCCGGCAGATAAAGTCACACCCTGACCTGCGCTTCACTCCGGTGGTCCTAATCACCGCACTGGACTCCAAGAAAGACCTGCTGGAGGGGCTTGAGGCTGGGTGCGATGACTTTATGACCAAGCCCTTCGATCGAACGATTTTGACCACCCGAGTGCGCTCGCTCGCACGGCTGCGGTCGCTCACTCGAAACCTCGACAACGCCGAGAAAGTACTTGAATCCTTGGC
>CAWVVG010000631.1:0-1940 GCA_963932775.1 uncultured bacterium | reverse complement strand
TCTACGGCGATGGCACCACGCTATTGGGAACCGAAGACCTCACCTTCATCGTACCCGCAAGCCTGTAAGACATACACCGGCCTGGGCCGGTCACACAACGCACGGTGCCGACGAACTTATCGTCGGCACCGTCTGCGTTGGTACAACGAGTTCCACCCACCCGTACGGTACAACCAACCCTCAATTCCCAGGTGAGCTGAGCTCGCCAACAATTCTGTTCTTCCCTGGAAACTCTTGGGACGTCTCACCCTTGAAATGGATCGAGACCCGCTGGCACGGGCTCTGACCAAACAGTGAGAACATCATGAACACCCTATCCACCACTCTTTCTCCGATTTTTCTGCTCGCGGCATGCGCCAATCAAGAGCAAGGAAACATCAATATCAACAACGAAATCAGCGTAGAAAATGGCTGCTGCTGCGAGGACCCTTGCGAAGAGGACCCTTGTGGAGGAGATGACACCGGTAGTCCGGAGCCCATCGATGTCCATGAGACATACGAGTACACGGTCTGCCTCGAGGTCGAACAAGTCGACGTCGCTTTCTTGATCGATACCACCGGCTCCATGAGTGAGGTTGCGGAAGCGATGGCACAACAGTTTGGCGGCATCGTTAACGACCTGTCCCTGAGCATCCCAGATGGTGCCTACGGCTACGGAACCTACGAGGACTACAACTACGAAGGAATGGGCCTCAATGACGACTTGCCCTTCGTCCTGCGACAGCAAGTCACGACCGATCAGGTTCCCGTTCAGATGGCCCTGGATGCAACAAGCACTGGTAACGGTGGCTGGTGGCACTACGAGGAGTCAACAATGGAGGCTCTTTTCCAGGCCCTCACCGGCCATGGCTACGACCAAAATGGTGATGGTGAATTGAACGCGGGCACAGATGTTCCACCGTTCATCTCGAGCGCAGGAGATGTCTTCTCCGGTTCCGCGGCCGGCACCCAAAACCCATCGACTGTTGGTGGTGGTCAGAGCGGTGGTTTTGGTTTTCGGGATGGAAGCCTGCCCGTTGTTGTATACGCAACCGATGCAATCCTAAGAGATCCCGATGCGGGATTCTCTGTGCCGGGCTCGAATGCAGCAGGTAGCGAGGACGTAGTCAATGAAGTTGCCAACCTTGGTGCCCGCCTAATCGGTATCGGAGTCGACTCCCCCATGACTGGCCCCGTGACTGAGCAAGCCTTGGGACAAATGGAGGCTCTCGCCATCGCGACAGACTCACTGTACGACCCGGACGGACTCGGTTCTGCAACTGACCCCCTGGTCTTTCACTGGACTGGCTCATCGGCGACATTCCAAGAAACCATTGTGGATGCCATCGAGGGCTTGCTGGACGGTGTGGAATACCAAACTGTGACTGCACAGGTGGTTGGCCTTCCAAGCGGCTTCACCGCGGCCGTGAGCCCCTCGAGCCAAGGCCCTGTAACCGTGGGCTCGACACCTGAATGCCTTGATTTCGTCGTAGAGATCACAGGCTCAGTGCCCGCCTCTACCGAGGAGCAGACCTTCCCGATGACCCTCGAGGTCTTGGGCGATGGCACCACGGTATTGGGAACCGAGGATCTCACGGTCACCGTACCTGCAAGCCCGTAAGACATACACCGGTCCAATCCGGTCACACAACACACGGTGCCGGCGAACCTCTCGTCGGCACTGTCTGGTTTCGCACACAAGCCATGCCATCAGCCGCCCGGAGGCTGCGCTCAGTGAACCGCAGTCCCAAGCACAGCGTCTTCCCACAGATGCGCGTGTTGCCGATACCACTCAATGGTCCGGTATAGACCGTCCTCAAAGCTCACCCGTGGCGCCCAGTCCAGTGCCGCCCGGGTGCCCATATCGTTGAGTGCATACCGAGAATCTTGCCCTTGGCGATCGGGGCCGAACTGCAAGCCAGATGCCCCCAAGATCCCCGAGATCTTGGTCGCTGTCCGGC
>CAWVVG010000630.1:0-1943 GCA_963932775.1 uncultured bacterium | reverse complement strand
GCAGGGGTGCGAATCGGGAATCGTTGATGAGCTGTGAGAGCCACTGTGAGAACATCGATGCGAAGGCGAAGCGCTGCACGAACGGACGCCCATCGGCACGCCGACCAAAGAAGATCGGAACCCCGTTTACCCTCTTTCGCCCTTGGTCGATCCATTCGGTCTCGATGTCTGACAGCTCACCCTTCGCCTGGGCCACTTCGTCATCAGAGAGGACCTTCTCAAAGTGGAGAAATCCATAGTGGTCCAGAAACCGTCTGTGTACTTCCTCGATGGGGCCCAACTGAAAGCGGGTATCCACCGGAGGGATCAAATCGGATGTGGACATTCACCAGCCCTCTGCCCCAATGGACAAGGAACCGTAGCACGCATCCGAGCCTCACCACTAGTCGAGATCCACCTGCTCACAGACAAATCGACGACCCAAACCACAGGATGTGTCGTTCCATTTTCCAAGTTGCCACTCCTCGATGCCTCCCAAGTACATCTCTGCGCAGTTCTCTACCCCGGTCGCATCATTGGGCTCGCCGGGATGCCACGTGCGGTATGGCGGGGTCTCGCGACTTGGCCAGTACCAGCTGCCTGCATGGGACTTCTTCAACCCCAACCAGATGTTTCCAGCCACCCGCTCCAGGCTCTGTTCAATCACCCATTGGTTCTCGGCTGCGTCACTTATCTCCACAAGAAGCAAGCCCATATCAATGCACTCTTCTTGGGCCTCTGACCGGGTCAGAGAGAAATCACAGAAGACATAGCTGTGCCCATCGAGTTCCGTACCCGAGCAGCCCTCTGCATATTCAAATCCGGGCTCCTCATATGGATCTTCAAGCTCGTCTTCACCGACCACCAGACCGTCGGGGACCGATTCATCGTCGACAACCATCTCCTCCTCCACTTCCTCATCATCGCTCTCAGTGAGTCCTTCGGAGTCGAGAGCCTCATCTTCGAGTGTGTAGACCCACCCTTCATTCACGGTGTGGGGGGCTGCGGGACAACCCATGAGCACTAAAAACAAAACCATTGTGACCTCCGATGGACCTGGTGATGGTCTGCTTAGACTTATGCAATTCCCATTCCAAGCCATAGGTGTCTATTATTCCTATTGTTTTTTCTGGACACACCCAACGAGCGACCCAAATCACGACACTCAGATCGCAGTCGCCAATGATCACCCGAACCAAAAAACCCCCTGCATGTCACCATGCAGGGGGCCTCTAAATATAGGCTTTCGATTTAGCGCGCTTCGCGACGCCTAAAGCCGGCTGCCAGTCCCACCAAAGCGAGGGGCAGCATCAAGTGAAGTCCACTGCGGCTTCCACCAGTCGATGAGCAACTCAGCGAAGGCACTGGGTCAACCGGCCCGGTGGTTCCGGTGTCATCGCCACAGCACTCGACGAAAGCAGCATCGCAGGTGCTTCCAGGTCCGTAGAACGCACCCTCGTCGGCCCAGCACTCCTCGGCAGTGGTCTCGATGCACTCCTCATCCAAGCAGCATGCACCCAGGTCTGGGTCATCAATGATTCCAGTATCATCGTCCAGGCCACACTCCGCTACCAAGTCATCACAGCTGGCACCCGGGTACCAGGTACCGACATCCTTGCACTCGTCCTCGGGCACATCGTCGATGCACGTGTCTTCTCTGCAGCATGCACCCAGGTCGGGGTCTGGAATGTCTCCAGTATCATCGCCCAGCTCACACTCTGCACCCACAGCAACACAGTCCTGTCCCGCGTACCAGGTGCCGAAGTTGTGGCTGCACCAATCATTGGTCACTGCATCTACACACTCGCTGATACCATCGGCATCGGCATCCAAGCAGCACGCGCCGAGATCTGGGTCAGGATCGCCCCCTTCACACTCCGCACCCAAGTCACCACAGTCCATGCCCGCGTACCAGGTGCCAAGCTCGTGCTTGCAGTCATCCTCAAGCATGGCATCGATGCAGG
>CAWVVG010000629.1:0-1945 GCA_963932775.1 uncultured bacterium | reverse complement strand
GGTAGGCGGAGACAAAGCTCTCGTACCCGGGCTGAACCACGTTTCCTTCTATCGACAGGCCATCGATTGGGTTCGGCCTATCGAGCACAACAACCTTGGTTCCCGTGGTGGCGGCGACCTCCATCATGAATCCGAGGGTGGCCTGGTAAGTGTAATAGCGGGTTCCAATGTCTTGAATATCGAACAGAAGAACATCGAGATCAGCGAGCATGGCGGGATCGGGTCGGAGGGACTCCTCGTCATCTCCGTACAACGAAACCACGCGCACCTGGGCCTCCTCGTCATCCACCGTAATCATGTCCTGGGCCAAGGCGTCCACGCCATGTTCAGGTGCAAAAATTCTGACGATATTAAGCCCAGCGCCCCGAGTAGCCTCGAGAATATGGGTGAGATTCCGCGTGACAGCCGTGTGGTTGCATGCGATCCCCACCCGAGCACCTTGAAACCTTCGAACATCATCGAGCAGAACTTCTAAACCAGATCGAGCCACAGACACCTCACTTGTTTCATCCGCTTATTGCGGAAGCGGGACACCGCCCATGGGTTAAAGACTAGCCTTGGAGGTCACCATGGCTAATGACAAGGCAATTGTAGCGGCGGTTCGCACTACCCCTGAGACAGTCCTCGAGGATTACGCACGGGTGATGGAGCTTGCTGGGTTCACCGAGGCATTGGACCCGACCAAGCAGACCATTTTGAAAAATAATATTTCCTGGCACATGCTGTACCCAGCCGCCAACACCACGCCATGGCAAATCGAGGGCGTCACCAAGGCACTCAAGGGCAAGGGGTACAACGACCTTGTTGTCGTGGAGAACCGAACGGTGGTCACAAAGGCCAAGAAGGGCGAGCACCTCAACAACTTCACTCCCGTACATGAAAAGTATGGCCTGCCGGTGAAGTACAATTTCAATCCAAATGACATGCGTTGGGTCACCTACGAGCCCAAGGGTGAGATGTTGGTCTTGGATAAGATTTTCCCCAACGGTATCCGAATCCCCGATTACTTTTTCGACCGCAATGTCGTACACCTGCCGACGATCAAGACCCACATCTACACGGACTACACCTGTGCGCTCAAGAACGCATTCGGAGCCTTGCTCGACAAATCCCGGCATTACTGCCACTCGAGAATTCACGAGACACTGGTAGACCTCCTCCGAATCCAGCAAGAGATTCAAGCTGGAACGTTCGCGGTTGCAGATGGAACCACTTGTGGGAGTGGCCCCGGTCCACGGACCATGACTCCGGTCGTCAAGAACCTTCTGTTGGCCTCAAAGGACCAAACCGCCATCGATGCAGTGGCTGCGAAAATGATTGGTTTCGACACCATGGATGTGCCCTGTATTCGCCTCGCACATGAGCATGGCCTGGGCAAGGGACACATGGATGAGATCGAAGTGGTCGGGGATATGGACACCGCGGAAGTCAAGCGGACCAACTGGGAGTTTGTTGTCGGTGACAACACCGCGAGCAAGGTCGGTGATCTGTTCTGGTCCGGGCCTCTAAAGCCCCTGTCCAAACTGATGTTTCAAACCCCCATCGTCAACGCATTCATCATGGGAAGCTTCGTGTACCACGACTACATCTGGTACCCCTTGAAGGGCCGAAAGGTCGTCGACGAATGGCTTGAAAATACCGAGTGGGGAAAGCTGTTTCTCGAGTACGGCGATCCTTTCGCCTCCTAATTCCGAGGAGCGATAATCAGGATTGAATGTTCGCTCGAAAGGCAGCCAATACCGCTGAACCTACCGGCCCCGCACCCGGCGCTTCCGCACCATTGAGCCAATCAACGGCGGTGAGTTCCTTCAAGGTCGAGCTCACGTACAGTTCCGTAAATGCCTCACCCACATGGACGGGTCGAACCTGCAGATCGGTGCCACAATCGAGGGCCGCATCAATCAGTGCGGCACGGGTCACGCCCGCCAAACACCGTCCATCCACC
>CAWVVG010000628.1:0-1945 GCA_963932775.1 uncultured bacterium | reverse complement strand
TGCTGAAGGCTGTCTTGTCATCGTCGGTCTGAAGCGCTGGTGACACCAGCCAGATCGCATCTCCAGCCACGGCACCTTCAATTGCAAAATCTACGCCGCGCACGACGTCCAGGTCGACCACAACTTCCTTAAATCGAGTCACGTCGTCGAAGGCAAAGCGTGCACCCCGACTTGTGCAGAGCAATACCACAACCCACAGCGTCCACGGACGCCGGCGAACCGTTTCCGCGATGGCCAAGGCTGCAATGGGGGCCAGCAGCCCCAGGTAAGGCCGCTGGTGGGCAGCGGCCGCGTCGAATCCTACGGCGAATAACAGGGCTCCAGCCATGCTTGCCCAGGCCACGAATATCGGTCCACGCATGCCCATCAACACCAGCGGGATCAGCAACAACCCCTCCGGCCCGATGCTGTCCACCAACAGCTCAAGCCAGGCCATCCATTCCACATTGGGCTGGGACCAGGTGCTCCCCTTCCCCATCAAACGAGATGCACCGCCGACAATGGGCAACATTCCCACCACGACCCAAAACATCAGGGCCACCCTGTGGACGGTGCGCAAAGAAATGAGGCGCCAGAGGACCACAGCGGCTGCCGCCACTCCTACCAACAGGTGAGACCAAGCAGCGAACACGGCAACGAAGGCGAGGCTCGCCCAGTGCCCTCTGGCCGTCACGACCAAGAGCGCCACAGCAAGACTGGCCATCGGGTAATTGTTGACCTCCGCCGCATCGAGCAAGTGAACGGGCGCGGAGGCAAGCACCAGGGCGGCAGCGATGCCACCCTCGCGCCCTACAACATAAACAGCGAGCCAAGAACACAAGGCCGAAAAACCCATCCATGCCCACGGAATCGGCAGGTAGACCTCCATCAGTGCATGAAGGGTCCCCCACAGCGGCGGATGAAGCCCGATCCAGCCGCCCAGCAGTGCCGTTGGGTGCCCATCGATGACCGCTTGAGTCAGGGGCTCGCCATAGGCAGCATAAGCCAGCGCAATCTCATCCCACCGCACGTGCATGCGCAACAGCCGCAACACAGCGGCCGCAATCAATACAACTACGAGGGCTATCGATTTCGAGCGCACGCGCCGAGCTCCTGGCCATTCAAAGGTAGGTCCATCCCGTGATGGTACCCCCATCGAGCCCCGATGCCCTCACCAGCGGGTCCAAGTGCCACCCATACAACCCGAATCTCAGTAGACTCGAATGACCCCTGCGACGGTGCCTTGGATGAGCGTGGTCTGTTCCGGCCCCACAAAAATGGGGTCCATGGCACTGTTGGCGGGCTGAAGGCGGATGCGCTTCCCTTCATGGAAGAAGTACTTTACCGTTGCTTCGCCATCGACCAATGCCACGACAATGTCTCCGTTCCGAGCTGTCGCTTGTTGGCGCACGATGACCATATCGCCATCGTGGATGCCCTCCTCAATCATGGAATCCCCGCGGACCCGAAGCGCATAGGTGGGCCCGTCCCCTCGAAGCAATTCAGAGTCGAAATTGATGGTGCGTTCGTGGTTCTCCTCGGCCAGCATCGGTGTACCGGCGGCAACATGTCCCAAGAGCGGAATCTCAATGAAGTTGTCATTGGCGTGCATGGAGCGGGACTTGGCGGTCAACTGGATTCCCCGGGCCGCACCTGGGGCACCCTCCAGCTTCTTGAGGTAGCCCTTCTTAATCAACGCCTTCACGTGATCCGAGACACCGTTGGTGGAAGCGATCCCGAGAGCATCACCGATTTCCCGGTAGGACGGTGGCAATCCGCGGGACTCGATGGTCTCCGCGATGTAGTCAAGGACATCGTTCTGACGCTTCGATGGTTCGGTCATCTCTGCTCCTGTTGGTGGGTGGCCACCCCAGCATACTGAACATGAGTTCATCTGGCAAGTTGTTCAGTTGAATCTATGTTCAGCCACCGATCATCGAGAGCACGGAGCCCACACCTTTCGCGG
>CAWVVG010000627.1:0-1947 GCA_963932775.1 uncultured bacterium | reverse complement strand
ACACCTCCACTTCCGTACCATTCGAGTCCGACTGAATCGAACCCGTCACCGCATAGTCAGCCCCTGCACCCTCACCGACGACAAATGCGCAGCCCACAGCCTGACCCGGGGGGCAGCTCTGAAGGTAAACCTCAGCAGTCATGTCGTGCACTGGAGGCGCGTCGTCGATTGGAATCACCCTTAGCGCCGGGTGGCCGGTCAACTGAGACTCCAGGAATGCGGACATCATCCCCGCCAAACCAGCGGCGGCGGAATTCCGAGACTGAAAGGGAGATACAAATACTGCTGCGGGCCCATCGTCCATGAAGTCGCCGACCGGGTCCTCAAACACCTGTCCAAGCGCTGTAGAGGACCATAGCAACGGAATCAACCAGCGAGCGAGCTTCATGGGGGTGTCCTATCGAACGATGCGTCTGCGAGGGCCACCCTTCTTGGCAACCGGCGCAATAGGCGGAGAGAGTACCGCCAACATCTCGAGGTGTGATGTCTGAGGAAACATGTCGTAAGCACGGAGGGTATCTACCGTCCATCCTCTTTTGATCCATTCGGCCAAGTCTCGGGCCAGCGCAGCGGGGTTGCAGCTCACATAAAACATGCGCGCAGCCTTCAGAGATTCGATTGGGTCAAACGCCTCTGCCTCGATTCCCTTGCGAGCTGGATCAAGCACAACCACAGGCGCGGAGTCACTGACTCTCGAGGCCCACTGAGGCACCATCTCCGCCACGGGACCCGCTAGAAACTCCGCCCTTACCTTCAGTAATTGCGCGTTCGCCTTGGCTCGGTCTACGGCACCAGCGGAGTACTCAATACCGCCCACCCAGGGGTGACGCCCAGCCATGGGCAGCGCGAAGGTACCCACACCGCAGTACAAGTCAATCACCGGCCGATCAGCCAGATCTGCCGACAGCTCCAATACATCCCGAACAATCACTTCCGCTGTGGCCGGGTTCGCTTGGAAAAAATCTGTAGGACCAAAACGCATCCGTACACCGGCGATCTCATCGTCAATGGTGGCCTTGCCAGTGATGGTGACGGTTCGCACGGCACCATCCTCTGCATTGAAGATGGCATTTCCTGGCTCGGAGTTGATGTGCATGTGCACACCCACCACCATCGACAGGCTCTGAATGATCTCCTCAGCCAGATCCGCAACATCTCGCGGACGACGAGCGCAGACCAGAGTGACCAGCATCTCGCTCGTCAGACGACTCTCTCGAATAATCACATGCCGAAGAACACCTGTGTCCTCTTTGGTGTCGTAAGGGGGAATGCCATTCTCAAGAATCTGGTGGGTCACGGTGCCCATCGCCCGGCGCAAGGCCGAAGTCGCCACACGACAGTTCGGTATGGGAAGCACCTTATGGGAGTCGCGCTCATAGGCACCAAGGCGTGGACGGCCCCAATCCGAACGGCCACAGGCCATCTTCACCACATACCGGTAGTTCTCATCTCCGTCCGGGCAAGGTTGAACCTCAGTGGGCATCTCCAAGTCCAGACCATTCTTCTGGAACAAATCTCGCGCAATGGACAACCTTGCATCCTGCTGAGCGGCTGGTTCCAAGTGCATCAATGGGCAACCACCGCATCGGTCGTACTTGTCGCATGGCGGGACACGCCGAATGGGCGAGGGGTTCTCGGCGGAAAGCCAACGAGCCTTGTCCTGATAATTTCCTCGGAAGTGAACCAGGGCACGGCCTGCCTCCCCCGGAATCCCACCCCACACTAGAATCTGCTTTCCCTGACCCTCGACGATGGCTTCCCCACGGCCGAACCAACGTGTCGGCGTAAGGACTTTCTCCTCTGCCTTCTGAATCCGCTTGGGGCGACGAGGTGGGCCATCCCGACCGGGGCCATCGCGCCTCGGGCCATCCCGACCGGGGCCATCGCGCCTCGGGCCATCCCGACCGGGGCCATCGCGCCTCGGGCCATCCCGACCGGGGCCATCGC
>CAWVVG010000626.1:0-1959 GCA_963932775.1 uncultured bacterium | reverse complement strand
GAGTTGGAGGCCCACCTCGAATCCACTGGACACTACAAGGTCTACAAGACCCGCAACCGCGAAGACTCAGGCTGTGAGAACAGTCCAAACCACTGGCGCCGTGGGAAATTGGCCGCCAAAAAGCGCGTAGACGTCCTGTTGTCACTGCATGCAGATGGACCCTCAACGACCACGGAGGGTTCGTGGTTTATTTGGACTTATGAGCAGTCCGGCTTGCTTTCTCAAGAAAGCGAATGGCTCGCGGTGACACTCGGCGCAGCCTTTGAACGCGAGAACTTGCCAATCTTTCGAATGCGAGACGCTGTTCAGCCCAATGAGGTTGTGAACACAAAAGTCGATGGGAACAGCGTGTATGTCGCCACTCACCAACGGTACGGCGCTCACCTGACCCAATCCGGCTTGGCCGTGCTGAAACATTCTAAGCGTCCAGCGGTGCTGATTGAAACCCACTTCATGGACAATCCGACCGAAAAAGAACGGTTTGCAGACCCCGAATACATGAAGAGGTACCACCAGGGCATCGCCCTGGGTTTACTCAATTATTTCGCATGGGAAGACGGCCGACTCACGACGAAGGAGCAGTTGGACGAGGGGTACTGGACCGTCCAAATCAAGGCCACCTTAGAGAAAGACGAGGCCGAGAATGTTCGAGACTCACTGACCAAAAGCGGCGTAATTGACCTTCGCATTGAGACCCATCAAGAAGGCGAGAAGACCTGGTACCGGGTAAGAATGGGAAACTATACCCAACGCCAAGCCTTGGACATCGGTATTCACAGCCTTCAGATAAACGGCTGGAACGAGTATTGGATTGACCAGGTCCTCCCGGAACAAGGAGAGTAACAAGCCGAATCAAGGTCGAGAAACCAGGCGCCGCCCTTGACCCCTTGGTTTGGCCTTCGTCAGGGGAGATGATTCGTGGGAGGTAATAGCGGAGGCGTGCAAGCGAATAGGCGTGCGAAACAAAACACTAGGCGACCTTTTCCTGATCCCCAACCTTCTCCAAGATCTCTCTACACGCCTCGGCCTGCACCTTCAAAGCATCCGCAATTCGCTGGGTCAGCACACGGGCCACCCGAATCTGGGGCCCAGACTCGGCATCGTCCTGGCCCTTGGAACACAGGTCGTCCATTGGAATCGGCGGCCCAAACGCTATCCCAATGGGATGGGCTTCCGGCTCGAACCAGTTCCACAGAAACTCCTGCCACAGATCGTTGGTCACGCCGCTCAGGAAGAGCGGAACGACCTGTGCGTCAGGGGCATCCAGAGCAACACGGGCCGCACCGGGCTGGCACTTGTGCACGGCGAAGGGATCGGCGTCCGGATAGCGGCGCCCCTCTGGGTGCATGCCCACCACGGCACCGTTGTTCTGCAGCTCGTGGCTGCAGCGGGACAAGGCGTAGCGGTTCCATTGCGCAGCCGAGCGCTGGCGCTTGATGGGCGGAAACATGGCCATGCCGCTCATCACCGAGTTGACGGCCCACCCAACAGGCGAGTCGTAGAAGAAATCGCTGCGCACAGGAAAGAGCACGTGGCGCTGGAGCGGGGTCCAGTTGAAGAGCACGCAGGAGATGGTGAAGAAGTCATAGAAGCTGCGGTGGTTGGAGACGAGCAAGATGCCGCGCTTGGTGTCCAAGGCGTGCAGGTTGTCCAGACCGGCTACATGCAAGCGGCGCTTGCAGGTCAGCCAAGTGACTCCGACCATGACCGTCGAGTTCCAGCCGACAGCAGCCCAGCGGGCGTGGCGGTGGACGCGGTCGGCCAGCTTAAAGCCCCAACGTTCAGCGGGGGCCAGGCGGTCGAGCTGCGCGTCGCTTGGGCTGTGGGAATGAGGCGCGTTCATAGCAACACTGTAGCCCAGCACACCGGGCGATGGGGTCCACTCAGAGCTTCAGAGCGCTGCCCGCGCCCATGCTGCCCAGGTTCGTGACTTGGAAACCTTGCTTTGACCAGTCCTGG
>CAWVVG010000625.1:0-1962 GCA_963932775.1 uncultured bacterium | reverse complement strand
ATTGCATCGTACTCAAAAGAAGTCCAGTCAAACTCAATCCACGGTGCCAGAGCATAGGGGTGGTTGACGATGGCAAAACCGCCGTTTCCCTGACACCAGCCGACACCCTCACCCCCCGTCACCGTCCCAACAGGTCTGTCGGTTACGGGCTCCATGACATCAGCGAACCCTTCCGATTTCGTGGGCACACACCCGATATGACCCCTTGATTCCGAGGTTGTCTCGAGGGACGCCACCGGTGAAATCTCAACGCCCACGGCCAACCGCGAGTATTCGGCGCCCACAAACTCGAGTGCAGGGAATTCCGACCCTTGATTCGGGCAGTCCTCCACATCACCACTCTCACAACCCATGGAGCCCGCCGAATTGCTGTGGTCTGTGATCACCACCAATGACAAGCCTCGTTCCGCAGCCATCGAGTCCACCGAGGCTGCATCGCTCAACCCATCGGTATCGTTCGAGCCATGAAGCGTGTGGGCATGCAGGTCGGTCGCATACCATCGCCCAGCCCGGGTAGGCGGATCAGCAGAACCCTTGCCCTGTGTGCAGCCAGCGAGCGATCCGAACACGAACCACCACACCAGGGCTTTGCTAACGAATTCCAAGTTTGTTCATCTTGTAGTGCAAGGTGCTGCGGGCAAGGCCAAGCTCACGTGCAGCAGCCGAACGGTTGCCATCGTTCTTGTCGAGCACGACCTGGATGTAGCTCCGCTCCGCGTCCTTGAGGGTGCCCTGAGCAATGGGGCCTGACCCGGCCATCGGGGTGGAGCCGATGCTGTGAAACTGAAGTGTCTTGGCGTCCACCCGTGCGCCTCCCATGACGTACGCACGAGTGAGAACATTGCGCAGCTCGCGCACATTGCCAGGCCATGAATGAGCCTTGAGGGCTGCAACCGCATCGTCGGTCACGTGGGCTTGCTGATGGAGGGTCCGGCAAATCACCGAACACAACAAAGGAATGTCGCTGGGTCGCTCACGAAGCGACGGAAGCTCCACGCTGAGCACATTCAGGCGAAAGAACAGGTCTTCCCTGAACCGGCCTTCCCGGACGTCTTGGGCCAGATCCCGGTTGGTCGCCGCCAAGATGCGAACGTCTGGATATTCGACCGTCATGCTTCCCACCCTGCGAACCCCACCGCTCTCCAACACACGCAACAGCTTGGCTTGGGCATCTTCTGGGAGCTCTCCGATCTCATCGAGGAACAGTGTCCCACCATCCGCGGCATGAAATGCACCATCTTTTCGAGCGCTGGCATCGGTGAATGCACCCTTCTCGTGCCCGAACAGTTCCGACTCAAACAAGTTGGCAGCGATCGCCCCACAGTTCACCGGAACAAAGCTGCCCGTAGCCCGCATGCTGTGCTCGTGAATCCCTTGGGCAGCGAGCTCCTTGCCAGTGCCCGATTCACCGGTGATCAGCACTGGGTAATGGTGCGCTGCCATCCGCCGAAGCACTCCAAATACCGAACGCATCATCTTACTCTCGCCCATCATGGCGCCAAAGGTCTTCGCGAACGGAACCTCCTCGTCTTGGGCGCGTTCAACCCACAATTCGTTGTGCCCGATGGTAAGAGCCTCGTCCGCGTACAAAGGAGTGATCACGCGAACACGGGCCCCATCTATGTAGGCTGCCCCCTTGCCAGGCTCAACCATGACCCTTCCTCGAGACACGCGCAGGTGGCAGTGATCCTCCACGACAGATGAGTCAGAAAACCGCACATCCGATGTACGGCGCCCCACGCTCATTCGACTCTTCTTGAGCATCTTCCGCACACCTTCATCAGGGCCCTTTCGCACCACCAAGCAAGCGTGCTCGACCACCATTGCGCTCCGGCCGGCCTCTACCACGACCTCATAGCCTCGCTCTGGGATCACTTCTGCAGTAGGCCCAGCCACCGCCGCTTCGACCTGAAAGATTACCCGATAGCCGCCCAAACCAATCTCTGCGCCATCGGCCAGTAT
>CAWVVG010000624.1:0-1963 GCA_963932775.1 uncultured bacterium | reverse complement strand
CCGGCCGGGTGTTTGATCCCAAGCTGAGTGGATTCGATGGCATCGAGGTTGCTTGGTCCATCGAAGGAGCCAGTGGCCCGTGCTCCACGGTACTCACCATCACCAATGGAATCGGACAACAATACACCCTGACCACCGACGACACCGAGGCCGTTTGGGATGGTCGCGACGACAACAGCGTCTATTTTGACACCGGACCCGCCAGCCTTTTGTGGGATGTGAACTGTGGCACCGATGCCACAGCCACCGCTGAGTCCGAGGTGCACATCATTCGTCTTGGCATGGCCTTAGTCGACCTTCGAAACACCGATGATTCAGCGGGCAACATTGGCCTCGCCTTTCACAAGCGCAGCCTGTTCGAGCGGGGGGTAAGCGCCATTGGTGAGCGACCCGAATACTGGCAGAGCGGAGCGGATGTGCTGGGCTCCAACCTGGACCACGACAATGGCGAGCCGAGGATGCCTGTGACCCTGTGGGCCGATCCGGATGTTCCGCCATGGGTGGATGCCGAAGCGGACCAACACAATGTACCCACGGGCTTTATCGCGGGGTCTGCCATTGCGGTTCACGCACAACTGGGCTCCGTCGCCGTCTCTGCAGCCCGCCATGTGACCCTGAGTCCATGGGGCCCCAACGCCAATCTCGTGCCCCAAGTCCGCATGCTGGTCAATGACACACCCATCGATGCTGTGATGGGACCGGGCGGAACGATGACCACGGTTATCGGTCCCGCCCAAGCCACCATGGGCAAGGAAGTCCGCACCATCACTTGGTCTTTTGAGTCCAAGGTGTCCGACGACAGCTGGATGGCCATCCCCGGCCAGATCCAGACCGAGCACGTGGTGTACACCCTGGCTGGAGAGCCGGCACTGCTCGACGGAACCAGCGAAGGAAAGGCACCGCCAATCCCCTGGGTGGGCATCTTGGACGACACCGCCACCGTGATGGAGGGCGTGCCGGCCACCGATGCCGGTGTACTCGATGCCCTCCGGGACTACCTTTTTGAGCATGAATACATCATCTACGACCCCGGAGTCGGCAGCTACACCGACTTCGAAGGGCCCTACATCTACTGGGACAACATCACCGCACAGCTCACGCCTTTTCTGGACCGTACGGCCGGACTTCGGCTGTATTGCCACTCCATGAGCTGTACGCTCTCCGCCCTCGCCGGGAATCATGGCGTGTACGCAGAACAGCTTGTGCTTGGAGTTAATTTCGACACCAACCTCACCCGAGCTGCAGGGACGGACTCATGGAATCGCTGGAGCTTCAACTCTCACTCGGTGGTGAGCCCAGACGATGGCGCGACAATCTGGGATAGCTCCATCGCGGTTGATGGAGACGACGACCCCTACAATCACCCCGTGGTTGAGACAATGCCCCGCGGCATGGCCGGTGAAGAATACTTGTGGCGGCTCACCTACGACGACATCGACATCGTGAACCAAGGTCTCTGCTACATCGAGTAGCATGGGTCGATGCTACCCATTGTCGCCGTCACCGCTGATCAACGGGTGGGCCCGCGCAGAGGGCAACATGATGGCCGAATGTCTCACACACAGGCTGCACGAATTCTGACCTACAGCCCGAACAGCATGTAGATGATGATCATGAACCTTCGCCGCAGGCTCGAGTCGCACCCAGACTTAAGACACACCCTGGCAGTTTTGGATGCTTAGTCGAATGTCGAATTCTCTGACCCCAATCCCCTCACAATCCCCTCGCCGACCCTCCCGCTCCGGCCTTTGTTTTTGGTCAAGGGACCAAGGGATCAAGGGTCAAGGGCTCGTCCTCAAGAGGCGAATGCCGTTGCTGTTGCTACGGTAGGTAGGAAAGTACCTATACCGACTCGCAACACGCGCGTTGGTGGGAACGTCGTACCAGGAACAGCCCCGATAGACCCGGTAGCCGATACTGCCGCCAGATGTAGGCCCACCTGGATCAGTATCCGGGCTGCTGC
>CAWVVG010000623.1:0-1971 GCA_963932775.1 uncultured bacterium | reverse complement strand
CGCATCCGCATCCGCATCCGCATCGGCATCGGCATCGGCGTCCGCGTCCGCGTCCGCGTCCGCGTCGGCATCGGTGTCGGCATCGGTGTCGGCATCGGTGTCGGCATCGGCATCGGCATCGGAATCGGCATCGGCATCGGCGTCGACGTCGGCGTTGGTCCCGACCTCAGACTTGCTTTCGCAACCGGCGTTCAAAGACAGGGCAAGCAGCAGGTAAATGGTTCTCATGGCGGGCTTCTCTCCAGGGGTCGAAGACAGTGGTGGTCCTTTAATGGATTTGCATGGGGACGGGACGGTTCGTTGTTTCAAGGTTCCCTTGAGTTGCACCCCGGCCATGCCCAAGCCGTTCCCCAGTCTGCCGCTACGCCCAGAACTTTTGCTTGGGGTTGAAAGAGGCCGGATACGCGGGCATGACCGCCGTCCAAGAAGAGGGCCTGAAAGAAATGGAAACATTCGTCCAAAACCGAGCCCGCTTGAAGGCCATCGCAGCGCGAAAATAGTGATTTACGGTCGACTTCGACAGCACAAGCCGCTTGGTTCCGACCGAAAACAAGGGCCAAGCAGCCCCCAAAGCAGCCCCCAGCCACAGCTCCCCCGACCGAAATGACTGCTGGCAGCCTGGTGTCGGCAGCTTGGGCGGCCTCGCTTGCATGGGCACTGCCCATCAGAGTCAGGGCCAAAGTGGGAATGAGTGGCATCTTCCTTCTCCTGGTGTGACGCGACGGCTAATGTGGAGTCAGTGATATGTCAGTTCGGCCCATTATTTTTTGGTAACGGCCGAGACCTGCCACAACTACAGCCGCGAACATGCTGGCTCGACTCAGGGCTCGGATTATGTTGGCTACTCTGAACAATCAGGTGGGGGAGAGGGATGCGGTTATTTTTGCTGGGCATGTTGGCTACTGGATGCGGAGAGAAGACGTCAGACTCGGACACACCGGCCTTGCCCGGCACCGATACCCATCGGATTGGTGACACGGGGTCGATAGAGACCATCGAGGCCACCGTCCGAATCCTGAGTGCCACGAGCGGTGCGGGTGTGGCGGGTGTGGTTGTGCAGACAACCGATGGTGAGTCAGAGACCACCTCGACCGACGGCACAGCGATGCTGCATGTCGACGCTGACAGCACCTTCGCGCTGAGTGTTCAGGGAGAGGGTGCCATCGACCATCTGCTCTTTGGCCCTACAGGTGACGCTGACTTTGAGTTCATCACCTTCCTCGCGACCGAGTCCTTGCTGGGAACAGTGAATTCCTACCTCGGGACCACGACCACTCCGGACACGGGCATCGTGGTGGTGGGCATCGACTACGATGACCTCAGTCCTGCTGTGGGTGCGTCTGCGTCCCTGGACTCAGGCCACGACGGTCCTTGGGTTCTTGGGAGCACACTCCCCGCGATTGATGACACGGTTCCCGCAGGCGGCATGGGCATGGTGGCCTTCCCCAATGTAGCGCCGGGTGATGTGTCTGTTAGTGTCGTGCCGCCTTCTGGTGCATCTTGTACAGCCTTTCCAGGTGGCGGTGAGATGCCGAGGGTACCGGTCTTGATGAATCAAGTGACTGTGGTGGCCTTCCACTGTCGGTAGCGTGTGACCGCCGCTCTTGTCTCCGATGAGCGCTTTACCGTGGGGCTTGTGTACTTGCATGGGTCTAAGTGCCAGGAATGTGGCAAAACTGGTGGGTGTGTGGCGATGGAAGGATTGTCCAAAGCCCATTGTGTTCCAACCATTCAGTCGCCTAATCCATACACTCATCGCATTCTTCGTTGATGAAGTACACCTCATGGTCACAGTACCCGTTGCAATAAACCTGTTGGCAATCATTGATGCAATCAGCCGCGGATGCGTTTGGCGACTCACTGTTCTCACCATCAACCTTTCCCGCGTCGTAGCAACGATCCTCATCCGATACAGAGCAGTACAGTGCATTATTCTTGTTGAGGCTCTCTCCACAGCTGTATGTCGGGCTC
>CAWVVG010000622.1:0-1979 GCA_963932775.1 uncultured bacterium | reverse complement strand
CTGGGTCGACGATCACGACGGTGACGTTATCCGGCGCACCTGCATCCAAGGCTGCATTCAGCAGATTCCCTGCCGCCGTTTGCACATCATCTCTGCAGCCAAGCGATTCAAGTTGTTCATTTGAAACGGGGTCGGACATGCCGTCGGAGCAGAGGAGCACTCGGTCACCAGGGAGAATGTCGATTGACATGACATCCACTTGTACGTTCGGGTGCAGTCCTACCGCCCGGGTGATGACGTTCCGGTACTTGCTCGTTGCGGCTTCAACGAGGGTCATTTGTCCCGTACGAATGAGCTCGTTTACCATGGAGTGGTCTTCAGTCAGTTGCTGTATCAGGCCGTCCCGGATCAGATACGCCCGTGAATCACCCACATGGGCCAGAAACGCAGTTCCACTATGAACTGCCATCATTACGACGGTGGTGGTCATGCCACGCTTGCTGAGTCGTTCCGCTTCCTCATACACCGTCTTCGATGCATCTTGGCAGACCGACTCGAGTGCGGAGAGCATGGCGTTGCGGTGCTCCCAGTCCGGGTTCTCGGCGTACGCATCCAGGTGCACGCGGATAGCGGGTACGAGGCGCTTGACGGTCTCGGCCGTGAGGGCAGAGGCCACTTCGCCAGCAGCCCGCCCACCTACGCCATCGGCCACCACAAAAACTCCATTGGCGCCATCGGCGAACATGGCATCTTCATTTTGTGAACGAACTTTTCCGGCATGGGTTTCGGCGTGAAATCGAATCATCGGAGCTCCAATGGTACAGAGATTAAGGTTGCTGGCTCGCGGCCGGTCGAGGCTCGGATCACGAGCTGAATCGGGCCACTGGTTTTTTTGTGTGGGACGGTGAACGACACAGGGAATTCATGCTCTCCGCCAGCGGGAATGCGAGTGTCGGCGCTGGTATTGTAGGGCGGAGCATCTTCGACCGTTCGCTCCAGCGATGCGGTGTGAGTTGGCACCAGCGCTTTACCGGCGGCGTCCAGAAGGTCGACTGTGATGACCAGCTTTTTATAGGGGTTTCCGGTCGGGACGTGGTGTCCGGCACCGGTGTTCTGCAACTTGACTTGAAGGTCGAAGGAAGAACCGCGCTCGACGGTTACGCTTGGGACATCGACCAGTGCCGTCAGTGCCCGGGCCAGGTCAGCTTTCACTCCGTGGTCTGGTGTCGCGGCAAATCGGGTTGCGGTCGCTACACCCGGCTTGGGTGGCATGTGGCAGTCCTGGCAACGGACACCCGCGGCTGCATATGGCGTGGACGCCCACTCGCCATGGGTGTCGTATGAGGCCTTGTCTGACTCTGGAAAGCTTAGCTGGTGACATGTCGCGCAGAAGGCGCTTGTACCCAACTCCGAGGACCGTACGACGGGGTGGGGGGCGCCTTGTATGGCGCGGGTAGAGATGATTTTACCCTCCCGTACATGGCACGCGGCACACCCCACGCCTTCGGCCATGAGGGTGGCGTCAAACGCAGGATTGGCTTGAAGGTGTGGCCGAGCGAGATCGCCTTCGATGTACCCAGCGGCCAACGAGGCATGTTGAACAGCAAGCGGCAGGTGACATTGCACGCACGCGGTACTGTTGGCTGCCCGTTTCAGCGCGGTGTTGAATGTCGCACTCTGGCCGGCACCGGCATGAGCCGACTTTTTCCAGTCGTCATGGGCCTGGTAGTGGCATCCATTGCAGCCCTGGGCGGTGACATTTGCCAAGCCATCCGGAACATCTCCAATGGTGATGGGCAGTCCACTTGGGAACATCTTCACATCGGCATGGGCGGGGACCTCGCTCGCTGGAGCATTATCCGCGTCGGTGGTCTTTCCACCCCACATTTGGGCGTGGCCGAGTCCGGTGAGGAAGGTCAAGGCGATGGCCGCGGCAGTGAAAATTGCAGACTCCTATGGGGGTGCCGTGGCCTAACCCTCGATACCCGTTGAGGCAGGCCCTAAATTTACGGGAACTGGGGCGTTGGTTTCTCGGGGGG
>CAWVVG010000621.1:0-1979 GCA_963932775.1 uncultured bacterium | reverse complement strand
CCGCGAGGCAGGGTCTGGAGGTGTCCGGTTGGTGCGCCTCCACGTTTTTTGGCCAGCATCGCCAAGAACAGACTTCGGTATTCCGTTTCCATCTCAGCCATCTTGGGGAAAGCCGCAGCCAGTGAGATGTTGGCTGGGTCCGCCGCATAGATTCCTGCCACCATAGGGCCGACCATTCGATCCACAAACAATGGACCCAAGCGTCGGCTTACGAATGCCTCCACCGTCTCATCGATACCCTTGGGTCCTCGGGGAAGGAAGGGCTCCAAAAGAACCCGAAGCTTTGCCCACCAAGGAATCAGAGAGGTGGTGAGAAACGCGGCTGGAGAGAGCGGCGCCGAGTGCATCTCGCCATCCGCATAGATCCATCGTGTGCCGGCCCGATCGGACGCGGGTATGACGTCATCGGTCAGGTCCAGGCGCGCCAATAGTCGTCCCATTGCTGGTTCTGAATCGAGCCACCCATTTGCGGCGCAGTCGATCACTCGGCCGTCAATGTGTTCGCTTCGTACGTTGCCTCCTGCCACATCGGAAGCCTCCAGGACCGTGACATCCACGCCGTCCAAGAATGCAGCGGTGGCCAACCCTGACACTCCACCTCCGATCACAACAACTTGGGGCAACTCAGCTCCAGGAGTGCGCGTGGACTGCATCCACGGCAGCTTGAACCGCTGCAGGGTCGATGTCTGGCGTGATGCCATGACCCAGGTTGAAGACGTGCCCCTTTGGACCTGCCCGGTGAATGATCTGGTTCACCCTCCGACGGATCTCGTCGTGGGGTGCATGCAAGGCTTGAGGGTCCAGATTTCCTTGAACCGGCACATCGCCAAGTATTTTTCGTGCTTCGCCAATGTCGACTCGCCAGTCGAGGGCATAGGCGTCTGCTTCCACTTCCCGTAGCCATGGTAAGAATGGCGCAGAATCCTTGGTGAAGAAGATTCTTGCCGCTCCGCTCGCCCGAGCCAGTGCGCGCCGCGATGCGGGCAGTGCCCAGCGTCGGAAATCATCGGGGCTTAGGGCGCCGGCCCAGGTGTCAAAGAGTTGCACCCCTACAGCGCCAGCATCGATTTGAGCCTGCAAGTGGTCGCCTACGGCATCGGCAATGCGATCCAGCAGGGCTTGAAACACCTTGGGTTGGCTGAACATCATTCGCTTTGTTTCGGGCCAGTTACGAGAGCCTTGTCCTTCGATGAGGTAGCAAGCCATCGTGAACGGTGCGCCGGCAAAACCGAGCATGGGAACGGATGCAGCCTCGGTACAGAGCCGAATGGTCTCCATTGGGGAAGGCAAGTCGCGCACGGGGTCAAAGTCTTTCAGGGCCGCCACGTCGGCTGCATTGCGCACCGGGTTGCGAATTACCGGGCCAGTCCCAGGGATGTATTCGAGTTCCGCCCCCATGCTCTCCAAGGGGAGCAGGATGTCCGAGAACACGATGCCCGCGTCAAAGGGGTAGCGCCGGAGGGGCTGCAGCGTCACCTCCGCAGCCAGTTCTGGGTTGTGGCACATGGTGAGGAAGGTGTGTTCACTCCGGAGAGCCCGGTACTCCGGAAGGTAGCGGCCAGCCTGCCGCATAAACCAGACGGGAGGTCGTTCCACAACTTCGTTGGCAAGGGCGCGGACAATCAATGGGCGTTGTTCTTTCATGGGGTCCAGCCATAACGCGGCAAGGCTTGGGAAGAGAGCATAGATTTCGAGCGGCGATGGGAGGCTCGGGTCATGGTGCAGAGCCCGGCCGGAGAGAATCTGCACGGCCCAGGCAATATTCGCTTTTGGCGCCGGTTAGTTACCCCGTGAAGCAGCGCCGCTGTGTACGAACAGACCGAAGGAAGACCCATGAGAATACTATTTATTTCACTGTTGTTGATGGCTGCTTGTGACAACAAGGATGAGAACTCTGGAGACTCGGGATCGGTCAGTGCGGATGTGGATGCCGACGCGGATGCCGACGCGGATGCCGACGCGGATGCCGACGCGGATGC
>CAWVVG010000620.1:0-1979 GCA_963932775.1 uncultured bacterium | reverse complement strand
CTTCAGCATCCTTGGCTGCGGCGCTAACGCCAAGCTTTGCAGACAGGTCGCCCAGCACATCGCCCAAGCGTGCGCCAGAGCTCTCGGCCTGCCGAGCGATGAAGTCGCCGGCTGTATCGGTGTTGTCGCCGTCCATGTCGCCTGCTGAAACCTCAGCGAGGCTCAGCTTACGGTCATGGGGGTCGACTCGACGAATCTCGATGAAGAGTTCCGTACCGTCCTTGTATGCCTCGGCCCAGTCCGCTTCTGCGCTGTTGAGTTCGGACATGTGGACCAAGCCTTCGACACCTTGCTCGATTTCAACGAAGACGCCGAAGTCGGTCCGGCTAACGACATTCCCCTTGATGACCTGTCCCAGGAAGTACCGAGACTGCACTGAGAGCCATGGGTCGTCCGAGAGCTGCTTGATTCCAAGGCTGAAGCGTTCGTTGTCCCGATCGATATTTAGAACGCGGGCTTCGACTTCGTCGCCCTTGTTGTAGATTTCGGACGGGTGCTTGATGCGCTGGCTCCAGGAAAGGTCCGAGATGTGAACCAGTCCGTCGATGCCTTCCTCAATGCCGATGAACACACCGAAATCGGTGATGTTGCGAACCGCACCCTTGATGATTGTGCCGACCGGGTAGGTTTCCTCGACGACGTCCCAAGGGTTCGATTCAAGCTGACGCATGCCGAGGCTGATGCGCTTGTTCTCCACGTCGACACCAAGAACCTTGGCCTCAACAGTGGCATCCATGTCTACCAACTTGGATGGGTGCTTGATGCGCTTGTTCCAGGTCATCTCAGAGATGTGGACCAAGCCCTCGATGCCGTCCTCGAGCTCGATGAAGCAACCGTAGTCTGGCATGGACACAACGCGACCGCGGACGATGGCGCCCACAGGGTAGCGAAGGTCGACTTCTGCCCATGGGTCCGGCCGGATTTGCTTGCAGCCGAGGCTGACACGCTGTGAATCCGAATCGAACTTGAGGACCTTGACTTCGATTTCCTGGGCAACTTCGACCATCTCAGAAGGATGGTTGATGCGGCCGTAGGTCATGTCGGTGATGTGGAGCAGACCGTCGATACCACCGAGGTCGATGAAGGCACCGTAATCGGTGATGTTCTTCACCACGCCGATCATGATGGCGCCTACGTCGAGGCTTCTGAGTGTCTCGCCGCGCTTGACCTTGCGGTCCTCCTCGAGGAGTACACGACGGCTGAGTACGATGTTGCCGCGCCGTTGGTTGAATTTGATAATTTTGAAGTCGAGGGTCAAACCGAGCATCTTCTCGAGGTTCTTGACCGGGCGCAGGTCCACTTGGGAACCTGGCAAGAATGCTTTGACACCGATGTCTACGGAAAGTCCACCCTTCACCCGTGAGGTGATGGTGCCCTTCACTGTCTCGCCGGCTTCGTGAGCGACGGCGATGCCTTCCCAGGCTTTCATCTGATCCGCGCGACGCTTGGATAGCTTCAGGTTGCCGTCCGATTCGCTCATGGAGTCAAGGAATACGTCGACTTCTGAGCCGACTTCGATGGTGATTTCACCTTCCTCGTTCATGAACTCGTTGCGGGAGATTGCACCTTCGGCCTTGTACCCGATGTCCACGGAAATCCAGTCACCTTCAATGGAGATGACCTTACCCGTAACCACGGTTTGTTCCTTGATGCTTTTTTGATCAAGGTAGGCGTCGAAAAGTTCAGCGAATTGGTCACGGTCAAGGTCCGCAACATTTGAGTCGATAGTTGTCATTTTTTGGAACGCGTGCCACTCATTTCAGTTCGTGAGCGTCTTCGCGTTTTTGGGTTGGGGGTGAATGCTCTGAATCGATTCTGAGCACCACCATGGTGCACACTTCTTGTTCAAGGCGGCCAACATTTAGCGGACCCCATCCATGGAGTCAAGCGTTTGAGCGGACGAGCTCTACAATTCTTTGTGCTGTCTGCGCTGGGCTGAGTGCCGTAGAGTCTATGTACACGGCATCATGGGCCTGCCG
>CAWVVG010000619.1:0-1984 GCA_963932775.1 uncultured bacterium | reverse complement strand
ATGTTCCACCATTTATGGCCACGTCCACGGACCTGTTCAGCGGTGCGGTCGAAGGCTACAACGCATCCGTCCCCGGCGGTGGCTCCATCGGAGGGTTCGGTTTCCGCGACTTCGCACTTCCCGTCATCTTCTACGTGACCGACAACGCCATGCGCGACCCCGAGGCGGGCTATGGCACCCCCGGTGGGTGCCCCATCGACGCGGGCAAGTCTGACGTCATTTCAGCTGTCAACGATATCGGTGCCAGGCTCATTGGAATGGGCGTATCGGGAGCCTCGGCTGGTCAGATGAATGAACTCGCCGATGGGACCGGGTCTTATGCGGACACAGACGGAGACGGGTTGGTAGACGACCGCCTGGTGTTCAGCTGGTACGGTTCGTCCGCCTCATTCCGGACGACCATCGTGAATGCCATCCAAGACTTGGTTCACAGCGTAGAGTTCTCAACGGTGGAAATGATTGCCTCGGATGACGCCTGGGGCTTTGTCCAGAGCTTCGAGCCCACGAGCTATTCGGAGGTCCATATCTCCTCGGGCGATGAGGTCACCCTGGACTTCACCGTCGAGCTTCAGGCAACGTTGCCTCCCTCCATGGATGACCGCATCTTCCACCTCGAGCTGCTGCTGCTCGGTGACGGAGCCGTAAGTCTGGGTATTCTCGACCTACTGATTTTGGTTCCAGGGCTTGGTTCCTGACCCATCAGAGGTCGAAGTCCCCTGCCACTTCGATAAGAACCTCCCAGACAACATCCATCCCAGTCCTGTCCATACTGGAGAATGGAATGATCTGTGATGGTCCGATCCGAAGCCCTTTGGAGAGCGCCTTAAGGTGAGCCGAGTGTTTGGATCGCTTCACCTGATCAAACTTGGTCGCGACCACAATGAACGGAACCTCTGCTTCGGTGAGTAGGTCCACCATCTCGATGTCTCCCTTCTGGGCCGGATGTCGCGCATCAACCAGAACCACCACCAGCGCCAGTGCCTCTCTGTTAAACACATACCGATGAACAATCTTTGCCCAAGCTTTCCGTGCAGAGGCTGGCGCCTTTGCAAACCCATAGCCGGGCAAGTCCGCAAAGCAGACTGTCTCCGACACTCGGAATAGGTTCACAGCCTGGGTTCGGCCAGGCGTTCCACTGACACGTGCTGCCTTTTTCCGATTCAGAAGCGTATTAATCGCGCTGGACTTACCAACGTTTGAGCGCCCCACGAATGCGACTTCAGGGAGCTTCGCCTCGGGCAAATGCCCGGGGAAAGTCCCCAAAAATTCCATATCAGCCGTCAATCGCGTCCATTCCACGGGTGCCCCTCCACTGTGTCCCTAATAAGCTGAAATCATGACGGTGCGTATTCACAAGAGTATTGAGGCCAATCAGGAGTTGTTTTTCATCTCCGATCTTCACCTTGGAGATGGCAGCCCATCCGATTCCTTCGCAGGAAAGGACGACGCGCTCATCGCGTTTTTAGAGCACGTAGGCGAGCGGAAGGCACACTTGGTCATCGTGGGCGATGCCATCGACTTTCATCAAGCTTGGTTCTTCAGTCGCGTTCTCAAGGCACACGCACAGCTCTTTGGGGCGCTCTCCCGCCTCGGTGACACCTACGGGGTCACGTACATCTGGGGCAACCACGACGCCGATATGTCGTTCTTCAAGGACATCCTACGGTTCGATGTGTGCTCGTCCTTGGGCGTCGGGGATAAAATCCTGGTGCAACACGGCTACGAGTACGACCCATTTATTGGAACGAACCTCGAAGCCACCCACCAGGCCACTCGGGTACACCACCTGATCGAACGGTTTTTCGACACCCGGATCCGCCTGCCCCTAGAGTTGTTCTACACCTTCTCGAACCGCCTGATGTTCTGGTTCTTCCACAAGCTTGTCTATCTGCGAGTATTGGCCAAAAAGATGGGCATGCAAACGCTAACCGACAAATTGAAGACCCATGAACTGTACTGGGTCCACGGGCAGCTCGGCGATCCC
>CAWVVG010000618.1:0-1986 GCA_963932775.1 uncultured bacterium | reverse complement strand
CATGCAGTTCGCGATGGTGGCCGCCCAAGAAGCTGTGGCGGACTCTGGACTGGATGTAGGGCCCGATGGCCTGGGCGATCGGGCGGGCGTCTATATTGGATCCGGAATCGGAGGGCTCGCTGAGCTGGTCGATGGGGCGGGTGGAGTGGCCGAATCGGGCTGGAGGGGCTTGAGCCCATTCTTCATTCCCCGGGTGCTGACCAACCTTGCTGCTGGACAGGTGGCGATGAGCCTGGGCGCACGGGGGCCGAGCTTGTGTGTGAGTACCGCTTGTGCCACGGGCAATCACAGCATCGGCGAAGCCATGCATGCCATCCGCAGGGGTGAGGCAGATGTCATCGTCGCCGGCGGTGCGGAGGCCTCGGTCTTGCCCATAGGCATTGGCGGGTTCATGGTGATGAAGGCCCTGGCCAGGCGAAACGACGAGCCCCAGCAAGCCAGTCGCCCATTCGATGCGGACCGAAATGGATTTGTCATGGGCGAAGGTGCCGGCGTGGTGGTGCTGGAGTCCCTCGAACACGCCAAAGCTCGGGGCGCTCGCATCTACTGTGAGCTGGTCGGGTACGCGCTCACCAATGATGCGTTTCACATCACCCAGCCTCCTGCAGGACATTCGGGAGCGGTGCGCTGCATGGCGGCTGCGCTCGCGGACGGTGGCGTGAATCGAGATGAGGTCACCTATATCAATGCCCACGGCACCTCTACTGAAGCCAATGACCGAAACGAGTCCATCGGCATTCGGACTGTATTTGGTGACCACGCGGACAAGCTGATGGTGTCTTCCACAAAGTCGATGACCGGACACCTACTCGGAGCCTCCGGTGGCCTGGAGGCTGTGCTCACCGCACGCGCGATCGATGAGAGTGTGGTGCCCCCTACATCGACCCTTGAGAACCCGGGTGAGGGCTGTGATCTGGACTACGTTCCCGGCTCAGCCCGGTCCGCTCGCATCGATGTGGCCGTGTCGAATGCATTTGGCTTTGGGGGCACCAATGCTGTCCTCGTGTTTCGTCGCTTCAGCGATTAGGAGTGTTCATGCGCATCATTACCGGTTCCGACCATGCAGGCTTTGACCTCAAGCTCGACTTGATGTCCTTCCTTAAAGAGCAAGGCCACTCCGTTGTGGATGCGGGCACCACCGTCAAAGAGCGGTGCGACTACCCAGACTACGCAGCAGCGGTCGGTCGTGCTGTGGCCTCGGGACAAGCCGACTGGGGCCTCTTGGTCTGCGGTACGGGGATCGGAATGGCCATGAGCGCCAACAAGGTCGCTGGCATTCGCGCGGCGGTGGTCTCGGACGCATTCTCTGCCCGTGCGACCCGGTTGCACAATGATGCCAATGTTCTGTGCCTTGGAGAGCGCGTCGTCGGTACAGGCTTGGCTCAGGAGATCCTGTCAGCCTGGCTCGCCGCAGAGTACGAAGGTGGCCGCCACCAGTCCCGCATTGACAAGATGATGGCCCTCGAAGGCTGAGCTCAATCTACACCCCACCCTGGAGTTCCCCGAAATGGACGCTACCCTGCAACAAGCCGACCCCGATGTCTACGCTGCCGTTCAGTCCGAGATTCATCGCCAACAGGATGATCTTGAGCTGATCGCATCCGAAAACTACGTTTCGACTGCTGTGCTGGAGGCCATGGGTTCACCGCTCACGAACAAATACGCCGAAGGACTGCCGAACCGGCGCTACTACGGCGGGTGTGAGCACGTGGATGTGGTTGAGAACATCGCTCGGCGTCGTGCCCGTGAGTTGTTCATGGTCGAAGGCTGCGACATTGGCGTAAATGTTCAGCCCCATTCAGGTGCGCAGGCCAATCAAGCGGTGTTCCTGGCCGTGCTCAAACCCGGCGATGTGATGCTGGGGCTAGACCTCTCTCATGGTGGACACCTGACCCACGGTTCTCCGGTGAACAGCTCTGGCAAGCTGTACAACGCCGTTCACTACCAGGTGGGCGACGACGGACGAATCGACATGGATCTGGTTCG
>CAWVVG010000617.1:0-1996 GCA_963932775.1 uncultured bacterium | reverse complement strand
AGCTTCGCCTGCCAACCGGCACAGAACCCGCCGCCATTCAGTCACAAGTAAACCGTGTACTGAACTCTCTGGGCATCGAGCACATCCGAAACAGCCGCATCGGTAGTGCCGAGCGGCGAGGCATTTCAGGAGGACAACGCAAGCGGGTCAATGTGGGCCAGGAGCTGCTCACACAATCCACTCGAATCATGTTCCTCGACGAGCCCACCAGTGGGCTGGACCCCAAGACGGGTCACGACATCGTGGGCCTGGCCCGTCAACTGGCTGATGAGGGACGGACCATCTTCATCGTGACCCATGATGTGGGCGAGGATCTGATGGCCATGGTTGACCACCTATTGGTGATGGCCCCCGGCGGCCGCCTGGCCTGGTTCGGCCCCCCGGCGGAGGCCTGCACATACTTTGACGTGCCCACCGTGGCGGGGATCTTCAGCGTGATCGGGGACAAAACCCCGGAGGCCTGGAGAACAGCCTACAAAGCGAGCTCGGCATGGAAGACCTGGGTGGGCATGCGAGAATCCTTGCTGGGAATGGTCTCCACTGAAAGCTCCAAGACTGTCAACGCACCGAGAAACGGACCCCGGGAATGGTTGGGGCAATACGTCACCCTGGTTCGCAGATATGCTCGAGTAAAGTGGCGAGACACGGTTGGAACGGCGGTCCTGATGGGACAAGCGCCAATCTTGGCTGTGGCCATGATCATCGCTTTTCCAGAACCCGATGCTTCAGCCATGTTCATGATGGCACTTTCTTCACTGTGGTTTGGCGCGTCCGATGCAGTGCGGGAACTCATTGCCGAGCGAACCATTTGGCGCAGAGAGTCCCGAAATGGCCTGAGCCTCGCCCCTTATCTTGCGAGCAAGCTCACCATCTTGGGATGCATTGTCACGGTCCAGTGTGGAATTCTGGTCTCGCTCAACTACCTGGCTTTGGACCTTGCAAGCTTTGGCTTCTCATTGGCGGGACTAATGGGGGCCTGCACTCTCATCGGCATGGTTGGCGTATGTTTGGGCCTATGGATGAGCGCAATGTTTCCGACTTCTGAAGCGGCCATTGGGTCCTTGCCTGTACTGCTTATTCCTCAAATTACATTCGGCGGCTTGCTGGTCACAGTGAAGAACATGGGTGTGGCCGGAAAGGCGATGTCCACGGTGATGATCACGCGGTATGGCTTCGAGTTGATTATTAAGACCGGCGATACCTTGGCCGTTCCTGGAAGGCGGGGAACGGGCGGCCGCACCGAACAAGTCATGGCGACCCTGTGGGACTTGGGCTTCCGGTCTGCCGAGGCAGATGACCTCGGGCTCACCACAATGCTACTATCAACCATTCTTTTCTGCTTTTGCGGGGTGTTCCTCAGCCTCGCCGCATTTTTCACACTCCGTACCTCCAAAGGAAGCTGACCAATGTCACAATTCATAATTAAGGGCGGTCTTGGAAGACTCTTTCGGTACGACCTACAGGAAGGCACCACGACCATTGGGCGAGAAGCCGATAATACACTCGTGCTGCCAAACAGTTCGGTAAGCCGAACTCATGCCCGCCTCATCCGGACCGGCGATCAAGTGAACATCGAAGACGCTGGCAGCAGTCATGGCCTGTTTGTCAACGGTGAAAAAATGCCGGAGGCATTCTTGGTCGCGGGCGACGTCGTAGAGATTGGGCAGTTTACGCTCATCCGAATTGATGAAGACCAAACCCAGTTTGAAGGTCGGTACATCGAGTACCTGGACGCCTACACGCCATCCGCCACTGCCGCCAAGGCAAAGACCATGAGCATTGACGAATGGGAACGCACCGACCAGTTTCGCATCAATGGCACCATCCGCGTCCAATCAGTGGGTGACCCTACTCGGTACTGGGATCTGGGAAACACTCCTGTTTCCATCGGTCGAGGTGGCGTGATCGAGGTGGGTGGTCTGATGAGCGGTGGCATCATCGCCGAGGTTCAAAAGGACATCGCTGGGGACGGAGCCATGGTCACTCGAAAGAAACG
>CAWVVG010000616.1:0-1999 GCA_963932775.1 uncultured bacterium | reverse complement strand
CGTCCCACATGTCGACGCTCACCACGCTCGGTCAGATCGTTGCATACATGCAAGATCTCATGACCGGAGGGACGTCCGCAGAACCGCCCACTCCGGCTGCTATCGACGCGTCCACTGAGGTTGAAATGGCCTCCGATCTGGGCCGCTATGCGCTGGTCACTGAGCCCATCGATCTCATTGGTCTGGCCCAGCCTGGATTGTTGGGGGGCGCTGAAGTGCTCATCACTCGTTCTGGTACGGGACTCACAGATGCACTGGTGGGTGCGCTTCAGAGTCGGGCAGTCAACGCCGTCGCCGTCGACAGTGTTCCAGCAAATGCCAAAGCCGTCATCTTTCTCGGTGGAATGCGCCCGGTCGCGACGGTGGATGAAGCCATTGCCGTAGAGCGTGAGGCCTACAGCGTCGCACGGGACTTGGCGCCGAGTTTCGCTCAAGATGGTGGACTCTTTGTCTCGGTGCAGGACACCGGCGGAGCCTTTGGAACCACGCCCTTCGCTCCCGAGCGGGCATACCTCTCAGGCCTCTCAGCCTTGGTGAAGACTGCCGCCCAAGAGTGGCCCAAGGCGGCCCTCAAGGCCATCGACCTTGAAACGGGCGCACGCAGTCTGGCGGAGCTCGCCACTGTGCTGGCCGATGAGTTGTTGCTTGGTGGTGGTGAGATTGAGGTGGGCCTTCAGCAGGGCGGCACCCGAGTCAGGCCACAGTCTGCACCAATTCCGGTGGAGCCTGGAGAAGCCATCATCGGCAAAGACGATGTAGTCGTGGTCTCTGGCGGTGGCCGGGGTGTGACGGCAGCGTGCGTTATCGAATGGGCCCGAGACACGGCCGCTCGCTTTGTGTTGCTCGGTCGCTCGGAGTTGGTGGACGAACCTTCATGCTGCGTCGGTATTCACAGCGATGCAGACCTCAAGCGAGCTCTGCTCACCCAAGCCAAAGCGGATGGTGAGACGGTATCGCCCGCTGAGCTCGGCGCTACGGTTCGAGGACTGCTTGCCAGCCGAGAGGTACGGGAAACCCTCGCCTCCATCGAGGCTGCAGGCGGATCGGGCCGATATCGGTCGGCAAGCGTGACCGACGGCGCAGCGATCGAGGCAGTACTCGCCGAGACCCGCAGCGACTGGGGACCCATCCGTGGACTTGTTCATGGTGCTGGGGTGCTCGCCGACAAGAAAATCGCAGAGCAAACCGATGCCCAGTTTGATCGGATCTTCGACACGAAAATCGAGGGATTGCGGGTGCTGCTTGCAGCCCTAGCGCCCGACCCTCTCCGGGTGATTTGCCTCTTTTCATCCGTGTCTGCCCGGTGTGGAAACAACGGTCAGTCCACTTACGCCATGGCCAACGAGGTCCTCAACAAAGTGGCCTGGGCCGAGGCTCGATCCAGGGGTGGCGACACCCTGGTCAAGTCCATGGGCTGGGGTCCTTGGGAAGGCGGAATGGTCAACCCGCAGCTTCGGGCCCACTTTAAGAAGCTTGGTGTTCCCATGATTCCACTGAGCGTGGGCGCACGCATGTTCGCCGACGAACTCAAGAACGCTCAGCCGAGTCAGGTTGAGGTCGTTTTGGGTGGAGAGCCCCGCCCCGAGGCACTGTTGGTGGTCGGTAGTGAGGCCCGCAACGTTCGTCTGGAGGTTCAGTTAAATCAAGAGACCCACCCCTATCTCGCAGGTCATCGCATCAGTGGTGAGATTGTGGTGCCGGTGATGTTGGTCGGTGAGTGGTTTTCTCGCATGGCTGTGGCCTTCCGGCCTGACTTGCACCTGGACAGCATCAAGGAACTCAAGGTGCTCAAGGGCATCCAAGTCCGAGACTTCGAGGGTGGCGGAGACCGCCTCGTGCTGACCTGTAAGCAAATGAGCAACGGCTCTGGTGCACTGCTCGGGCTGGAGCTCTCAAGCGTCACAGGGGTGGTTCATTACCGTGCCCAAGCACAGATGGTTGAGGAGCGAGCGGTACCCTCCACGGACGCAGCACCCAAGCTTGTACTCAACGACTGGGG
>CAWVVG010000615.1:0-1999 GCA_963932775.1 uncultured bacterium | reverse complement strand
AATTGAGAATACGCAGCCCGGGTCACCTCGGTCTGGTCCATCATGAATGGTGCAACCTGGACCATTCGAGGCATCAAGCCCCGTCCACCCACACTGGTCCAACGAGAGGGACGACTGTGTGCAATGGGTTCGGGCTTGATGTGCATGCCACCCTCAGGCATGGATGCGCCGTCGATGGGGGGCAAGTGACGGGGCCCCAGCTGAACGACGCCACCGGAGATCCTCACCATACCCAGCGATGCCGCCCCACTGCCGGACACCACTGCGCCCCCATGGACGGGTGAACCTGCCACCGTGGACCCCGAAGAAGGCATCTGTACGGAGGGTGCTTCGGACATACCACCACCGCAGCCTGCCCACATCAATCCAAGGAATAGGCGCATCGAAACCCCGCGGTCAATCGAGATGTATCCGGCGCTGCCGGCTCTCGATGTGTGCATGTTGCGTAAGAAGGGAGGTTTACAAAACTGCCACCCCGCAGCGTCTTCCAGTGCCCTCCTTGGGGGCCCGTCGGGTCTTGAGTTCCTCCACTGGCGTGCCCCTCGCGGTGGTACCAGTCTGCCGTCCACTCCCAAACATTGCCGACCATATGCCGCAACCCAAGCTTGTTCGGTGCCACATCTTCGGCCACCACCGCAGTGTCCACGCTCATCATCGGGCCCTCACCCGACCGCAGAGACCACCGCACACCGGGGCGAACCTTGGAACCCCATGGGTACGGACCGTCACTGCCAAAGCAGGCGGCTCGCTCCCACTCGGTTTCAGTGGGAAGACGCCCTCCGTTCCATCGACAGAATGCATCCGCCTCAAACCACGACACGGCGACCACTGGATGGTCTCCCCGGCGGCCAGCGGCTCGCATCTCCCTGCCCGTCCCGCCCGGATGCTCATCTCGCCAGTCTCGCCCAGACTGAGTCCACGCATTTTGGTCCGACCAACCCCGGCGAACAAACTTCTCAAAAGCATCCACGGTGACCTCGGTACGATCCATCGCGAATCGTCCCACAGTGATTGTGCGAACGGGAGCTTCGTCCGGTGCGCGCTCACTGCCACGAGAAAAGCTGCCTTCCGGAACCACAACAACATCCGGTGGAGCGGCTGCAAACAAAAAGAGTAGGGCGGTGAACATTCCCCGCCATGATACTGAGGGAGACGGAGGTGCGAAAGTGCAGAATCATTCCTGGGCATTGGTTTTGTGTTTGCTCGGCTGCGGGCAGGAATCTGAACCGAGCCCAATGCCCACACTCCCGCCACCCTCTCCTGGAGCCACACCGGGCTCCCAACCGAGACTGCCGCCGCCCCCGGGTATGAAGACTGGTTCCGGTGCCGAGATGCAGGACCCCACCGGGTTTCCACCATTTCATGACTGGCCAGCACCATCCGGTCCGGCCATCTCTACACACGGCGCGTGGGGCACTCCCGTACAGCTCACATCCAAGCCCGGTGGAGGATATCGACCCCAGATTGCCGTCGATGCCCGAGACCAGATCCATGCGCTCTACTACGAGCGCACCGACGAGGGCGACCTCATCCGACACAGAATATCGAAAGAGGGCACCACCTGGTCCGCCCCAGCCTCACTCGGCCACAAGGATGAGCGAAACTGGGGACCCGACATTGTGGGCCGGGGCGATGGCACGATGGCTGTGGTTTACGACCACGCACTAAAGGACTTTCGGAGTCGTGGGTTCTTCACCACTTGGAAGGAGGGCTCTTGGTCTACACCCGTTGCGCTGACTCCAGACGATGGCGGTGAGGTCGGCAGCGGGCACCTGGCTCATGGGGTGGGAGATACCCTGGCCTATGTCTACATTGGGAAGCGACTCGACCCCACCGACCACTTCCAAGCCCGGTACCGATGGCGAAAGAATGGCGAATGGGGTCCCACCGGCACATTCACAGACGGAACCATCGATGCATGGCACACCAACGTGGAGCGCCGGCCCGATGGCAGCATGCTCGCTGGATGGGATGTGGGACTAGGCGGTTCAGAGACCAC
>CAWVVG010000614.1:0-2003 GCA_963932775.1 uncultured bacterium | reverse complement strand
GGTTCATCTCATAGGAACATCTCAATCGAACAGAATGGAATCTGAGAAGCGAACAGTCCGAGATGTTCGTACCGCAAGTCAGGGAAGCTTCCCTGTGCCGACCTTTCGCCACATCGGTACGGATGTGATTCATGTGAGCATGGGGAGCTCCTATTTTGTGGGTGGCTTTCTCACGGACAAGCGGGGCCGTCCGTCGGCACTGTGGGCTCACTTTCCCGTTCCAGGAGAGTCCAGTGGATGGTGGGCCGGTATTCCGGGAGCCCAGATCGAGGAATTTCTGCAGGACTACACCGGGGCTTGGTCCCTGGGTGTCGAGTGGGGAATGCTCCCCCTCGCGGAAGCCCGACGACGCGGTGTGGACATGGTTGCGGCCAAGAAGCTCGCAGCCAGTGACACGTTCAGTCAGCAGGTCTTGGAGGCAAAGAGAATCACAAGAGGGGGAGCCGCCGAAGGAAAGCTTCTTCCCGGAGATATTCTGCTGGCGGTCGGCGGAAAGACAATCACAGGGCTGAGCGGCCTCACTGAGATGCTGGACGGCGAAGAACGAATGGTCGATGTATGGCGAGGTGGAAGAAAGCTACAGCAGCCGATCACATCAGCGAGGGAGTCTACAAAGCCCCTGGAGCGGGTCTTGATGTGGGGTGGGGGCATTTTCCAGGAGCCGAACCTACCTGTGGCTCAACAAATGGGGCAGGAGCGTGTAGGCGTGTACGTGTCCCAAACCCGGCCTGGCTCACCAGTGGGACGGCATTTACCAAAATTTGTTCGGGTCGTAGCAGTGAACGGACAGCCGACTCCAGACTTGGACCGCTTCGTTGATGCAGTAAGGAAAAAGAAGGCTGGGGAGTCGGTGCGCATGGCTGCAATCGACCTCAGGGGAAACCGGCGAATGTATAGTATGAAGGCCGATGACAGGTACTGGCCATTGGTAGAGTTCAACAAGAATGAGAGCGGTTGGTCGCGTACGTCCGTGCAGAACGATGTTGGAACGGATAGCGGTGCCGGAGGAGAGTGACATGTCTGTAGAAGTGGTACAAGCATTCCGGTTTGAGGCGGCCCATTATCTGCCGAATGTTCCAGACACCCATCGGTGTAAGAATATGCACGGTCATTCCTACCGAATTGATGTGCACGTGGCCGGGCCAGTGGACCCATTTTCTGGAATGGTGATCGACTTTTTTGACGTCGATGATGCATTTGAGCCGGTCCTAAAACTACTCGACCATCAGGTTCTCAATGAAGTGGCAGGGCTGGAAAATCCCACTGCCGAGCACATCGCCATCTGGATCTTCAACCAGCTGCATGCGCTCAAGGGGCTCTCTCAAGTCGTGGTTCACGAGACGGAATTTAGCCGGGCAGTATACTCGGGCTAAACGGAAGCCGTCGTCCTATACGAAGGCTTGAATTCCCGTGATCCATCGGCCCAGTATTAGGTTGTGGATGTCGTGGGTGCCCTCGTATGTCTTGACCGATTCAAGGTTCGCCATGTGGCGCATGACTGGGTATTCGTCGAGAATTCCGTTGGCCCCGTGCATGTCTCGCGCCATTCGTGCGATCTCCAATGCGATGTCCACGTTGTTCATCTTGGCCAGCGAGACGTGCTCCGGAATCATGGTGCCTGCATCCTTCATTCGGCCCAAGTGCAAGGCGAGAAGCTGACCTTTGGTGATCTCGCGCATCATCCAGGACAGCTTGTTCTGGACGAGCTGAAAGCTGGCCAAGGGTTTGTCGAACTGGATTCGTTCTGCGACGTATTGACGGGTGGAATCGAAGCAAGCCATGGCAGACCCCAGGACCCCCCACGAGATTCCGAAACGCGCATTGTTCAAGCAGCTGAAGGGACCCTTTAGTCCTTGAACTTCTGGAAGGATGCGGTCTTTGGGGATGCGGCAGTCCTGGAATACCAGTTCACTGGTCACGCTGGCCCTCAGCGAGTGCTTGCCCTTCATTTCGGGGGCTGAAAACCCGGGGTCATCCCGCTCCACGATGAAGCCTCGAATTTT
>CAWVVG010000613.1:0-2007 GCA_963932775.1 uncultured bacterium | reverse complement strand
GTGGTCGACACCAAGGTATTCAACCTGAAACAAGAGGCGGAGCGTGTCACATTTACAGCCCTCGTCGATGGGCAGGCACGAATCGTTGTCCCGGATGATTGGGAGTCGGCCCTTATCGGAGAGGCGCTACACCCCGTCGTCAACGGCGAGGTACTCCTGACGCTCCCCAGCCCCACAACGCCAGTAGATGCACTCGAGATGTCCCGCGACGGACAGAACTGGGAGGCGTTTGATGGCATCTCGATTGGAACCGGAGAGCGATTCTTACGTTTTCAACTGCCCAACCAGCCCAGCAAAGACTCGGCATTGGTCATGTCTGGCCTCGCCGCCCGGCAAGTACACTTCCGTTGGACCGATGAGATGACGAGCATTGACGCGCACCCATATCGGGAGACGACAACGTCACTCGCGGGTCGAGCTGGAGATGTAATGGTTCGAATCCGCCGGCGACGGCCAGAGTACCTGACCGCCACCCAATCTCCAACGGGTGAGTCGGTGCCCATCGTGCTCTCAGTGCCGTTCGTCTTTGACCCACAGCGTCTCGAGGTGCGTCGTGGAATGGAGTAAACCTGCACGGCGGCTAACGGCGCTCTGTGGCTTCGCGATCGGGGTCGCGCTGGCCGTAGGAGCCTGCTTGAGCGATGGTGCCCTACTGGACTGGGACACCTACCAACGCATTCAGTTCATTGCTCAGTACGACTCGAGCGGCGTCGACACCCACGTGCTCTACCATGCTCTCTTGTTGGGCCTCATCAAGTGGGGTCTGTCTCCAGTGAACGGTGTCTTTGCCCTCACATCCGCCTCGGTCGGACTGCTGGCAGCCACGGCCTGGTGGGTAGCGGATGCTCGTGGCCTAAGGGGGCGCGCCCGCGCACTGGTGGTTGGCTTGCTCCTGCTGGCCAGCCCCGGATTTGTGGCGCTTACCCTCATGGCTGAAGACAATGTGAGCTACCTCCCGCCCCTGCTTTGCTTCCTTCACTTGGTCTCAGCCGATCCGGTCGACGTGTACCGGGAGCGAGTCCGAGGACTGCTCGCTGGTTCGGCACTGGCCATTGCCATGCTGCTCAATGTGACGGCGCTGGTCTTCCTGGTCATTGGGCCATTGGCCATCGTCGCTTGGGCGCTGAAGCGACGCCCGGAGGCCAACAGGCTCGTGGCCACATGCTTGTCGTTTGCCTTGGTGTACTACGGTTTCTATGCACTCTCTGGGTGGGGCGCTGGACCTGCGCTGCACAAGTACATCTGGCAAGCAGCGGCCCTCCAGGACTTTGGTGAAAACCCCATCCCCATCTTGTCTTGGAAGCGGCTCGAGCACTTTGCCTATGGTGCCCGAGCAATGTTCTTGGCCCCTACGGCCTACCGAATGGATCTGACCCATTGGTTTTCGGATGCACTGCTTGTCTATGCCCCACTGCTCTTGCTCAGCCTTCAGGGTGCGCTGACCTGGTGGATGGTGCGCCAACACGCAGAGCACACTCAACAGAACCGCGGCTGGAGGCTCATTCCGGTGGCGATTGTCGGTGTGACCCTGGCCTTCCCATATCTTTATGAGTCACTGCTCATCGAGCGCTGGGACATGTTCTGGCTCTGCCACTTTCTCTGGCTCATCCGCTTGTTTCGGACCCGTCCAAGAATGGGAGTGGAGGTCCTGGCCTGCGCCTTCATCACTATCCAGCTCATCGGAACAGGCCTGGTTCTAAGGCATCACTTTGGCGACCAATTTGCCCAACAGAGTGAGCTCGAGCTTCGAACAACCATCGAGCAAATTCAAAACGAAGACCGAGCCTTGGCGCTGTTCCCAGCAAACATGAACCGTCAGCACATCGCCCATATCGCCCACCACATGCCACATGGATCCATCTACCTGCTCGCCGACACCGGTGCCGACTCAGTGGCGTGCCATCGGGTGTCTCAAATACTCGTTGAGTCCCAAGTGTCCTGCAAGCGGCTTGGGGCGCGTCTTCATCACCTGGGTGGCGCCTTTATTCATGTCGACGTTGGCTCATC
>CAWVVG010000612.1:0-2009 GCA_963932775.1 uncultured bacterium | reverse complement strand
TGGGCGGCCCACCGGACCAGCCATTGGCAGCGGAGCATCCGAAATCAGAGAAGAAACCGCAGGTGTCAGAGATGTCCGTCCACTGCCGTTCTTCAGTGTCATCGCAGTTGTAGTCGTAGCTGCCATCTCCACGTTGACTGGTATGAAAGCTCGTATGGGTGGGGGAGACCAAGGCGCTGTCGTCGTAGCAGTCGCTGCTCAGTATTGAGGTAAAGTCACCGGTTGGTGCGCAGGTGCACACACTGATGGTGGACCCGAATCCATCCAAATCCACATCTTGGTAGTACCAGGAACAGCCCAGAGCTCCTTCCTCGTCGATGAATCCATCGCAATTATTGTCGGCCCCATCGCATGACTCCGTGGCTCCCGGAAATGCGCTTGGATCGGTGTCGTTGCAGTCTGTGGCATCTGAGATGTAGCCGTCGGGGTCTTCGCAGGCCGCTGTGGACGAGGCCCAATCGCCGAATCCGTCTCCGTCTAAATCTGCGTACCAAGTGTCCGCATCAATGGCATCGGACCCATCGATGGTACCGTTGCAGTCGTTGTCGACCCCATCGCAGACTTCAGCGGCGTAGGGGTAGATGGATGGGTCGGTGTCATCACAGTCCATCGCATCCTCTGAGAAGCCGTCACCATCGTCGTCGTAGGCGGTGGTTCCATCGTCGACAAGGCCGTTGCAGTCGTCATCGATTCCGTTGATTAGCTCGAACGCACCTGGAAATGTGTCCTCATCGGTGTCGTCGCAGTCGCCCTCATTCTCGGTCATTCCATCGCCATCGTTATCGATGTCGAGACCGGACCGGACCTTGTAGGTGACGATGGCTTCGGTGACATTGGCGTCGGTATCTTCAACCTCGAATGAGAGAGTAAAGAGGCCAGGGATGAGGCTTGCCTCACAGATGGCTACACCATCGGACTCCGGCAATGCCACACATAGGCGCTCGGCTATTTCTCCGTCGTCGCCGATGCGGTTGACCGTAACGATCAGATCAAGGGCATCATCCTGGGCGTCCCCTACGATGGCTTCGAACTCAAAGCCCACTCCTTCTTCACCGACATCTGACCCATCGGGTGAGGGGTGCCGAACCGAGATTGTGGGCGGGTCGTTGGAGTCCACTACAAAGAACGTGACGGAGTCGGTGGCACTTCGCCCCCCACCATCGACCACTCGGATTGATAGGGTTTGTTCCCCGGGGCTTAGGGCACTCGTACTGTACACAACGCGACCGACTGCATCGGCGACGGAGTCTTCGGTAAGGACGCCATCAATGTCGGTTGCCCAAGTGACCAACAACTCAGATGGGTCGGTCTCGAGGTCATCGGCGATGCCCTCGAAGGTGATGGTATCATCGGACTCAAATTGGGCCCCAGCTACGGGCGCCAACACGGTGGCGCCAGGCGCCGAGTTGTGGACGGTTATCGCTTTGTCCGAACTGCAGCCCAGCCCGAGCGCAATCAGTATCGTAGTTGCTTGTTGCACAGCGTTCTCCCCACCTTGGGTCCCATTGTAGACACCAATTTACTTATTGGCTCGAATTGAAGTTTTCTTCGGCACTGGAGATTCGATGAATTCGGTCGAGTCGAAAGACTCGCTGTTCATCCCGGAGATGGCACCAAGCCCTGATGTTGGGTGGCTGAAATGAGTCCACAGTGATTCGCCGAGTGGTCGTGAGGGCACCCGGGCCATTGATTTTTGTGTAGTCGATGTCCAGTGTGGCTTTTCCCTTTGCGGCCGCCCTCAGTTGTTGTTTCATTTCCTTTCGGACTTGCCCGCCCTTTCGCATTTGTGTGAGAAATTCCAGAAATCCGGTCACGGACTGTTGGCGGTTGGGATCTGCGCTGACGAGCATCTGCCTTAGAATTTGAAGAGTGGCTTTTGCGTCGGCTAGCGCCCTGTGGTGGTTCGAGAGGTCCACCGCCATTCGCTCTGACAATGCGCTCAGTCCGCAGCTGGGGAATGCGAACAGAGTACGCGCGACCCGAAGACTGTCGAGTACGGGTCCATGCTT
>CAWVVG010000611.1:0-2010 GCA_963932775.1 uncultured bacterium | reverse complement strand
AGGTCTCCACTTCATCTTCCTCGGTGAACTCAAACTCACAGGACTCGTCGGTGCAGGGTCCATCGAAGGTGATGTACCCGAGGTTCCAGCGCTTTCCACTGCTTGGAATGGTCTTGGTGTAGGTATCGAACAACGTGTGGTTCACGTAGATCGAGATCGTCGCGTTGGTCTCGCCTCCGCCGTGGTTCGAGTAGAAGTGGGTGCGGATGTAGTATGACATTCCACCGGGGTCGTTGACATTGATGTTCTCGGGCCCGTAGCCAACCGTATTGTCCAGCGCGTAGATCGGAACACCCCAAGTGGATGGCCAGTAGGGAACCGGGTTGCAGAAAAAGCAGTCCATGCAGCCCCACATGGAATTGCCCTCTGGCACCAAGTGCAGGTCCAAGTCTGTGTCCGTGGTGTCCCAGCTCAAGGCGATGTACAGTTTCTCGTCTGGGACGATGTTTACTGTACACACTTCGGGCTCTGAGCTCACACCGTTGAAGTCGGTGACCACCAACTGGATCTCGTAGACTCCGGCCACATCGATGAACAGTTCAGGAGTGTCTTCTGTCGGTGAGGGAATGTAAGTGCGGGAGAGGTTGGGTCGGCGCACCAAGTCCCACTCAAAGGACAATGGGTGCACGTCTTCGGTATCTTCTGGGTCCTCGCTCAGGCGGCCATCGAGCACGATGGTGCGGGGAGGGGTGGTCCCGGCGATGGCAGCACAGTCGATGTCGGCGATGGGAGTCTCATAGTCGCCCCCGTTGCCTCCAAGCAGGACCACGGTCACTTCGGACTCATCGGGATCAGTGGACCGGATCGTGAGGTCAGCTGCGTGGCCTTCTTCGTCGCCCGTTGGCGAGTACTCGACGATGACGGTGTATTCCCCACCGCCTGCGATGGACTGCCCGGTGGGGTCGGTGACCATACTAAAGGGCCCGTCTTCAAGAATCATCTCGAGAATAGTCAGGTCGCCATCACCGAGGTTGTTGATGGTAAAGTATCCGTTCCCGGTAGCCCCGCCGTCCACGGTTCCGAAGTCCACGCTGGATGTGGAGACGGAGATGTCTGGGGTGGAACCGACCACGCCAGATCCGAACAATCCAACGGCCACGACGGGCTCGTCCGCATCGTCAGAAGTCACGAGCAGTCGGGCACGGTAGTCCACATAATTTTGAGGCGTAAACGAGACGCGGATCACGCCGGAACCCCCTGGGCCAATCTCTGTGAGGGGCTCTGAATCGTCGAACTCAAAGACGCCGTCGTACCCGCCCGCAACCTCGAGCTCCAGGCTCTCGATGTCGAGGGTGGCTCGTCCGGTGTTCAATATCTGTACGTCGGTGCCGACGGTATACAGCTTCACGATGGGCCCAAACGAGATCTCGTCCGGTGCCACCATGATGTCCGGGCTGAGCGCCGTAATCTTGGTGTCCGGGTCGCCACAAGACATGGCGAGAGGAATCAAACAGAGGCCGAAAAAAGGCGTGCGCATGGGGTTCACTCCGAGCACTCACGGGTAGATGAAAAGTAAGGGCTGTCACCGGATGGAACGAACAAGCCTTCTCCATCTTCGATGCCGATGTAGCCTGCCCGCCAGAAATAGTTGTGGACCAGCGTAGTTGTGATGGTCTCGTGGGGTTCGCCGTTTAGGTACACAGTGAGGGTGGCCTCGACCTCGGAACCGCCGTTGTCTTCAAAGTAGTGGACCGCCATATGGTAGCCGGTCTCCTCGACGCTGATCGCGACGGTCTCGGGACCGAAGCCGTCGTCGTCATCGCCACTGTGTGTCCCCGATCCATCCTCGCCCCAGTCCACTTCGGTGGAACAGAAGCTGAGGTCATCGGAACTCCAGAAGATGCCGCCGCTTGGTACCACATGAAGGTCCAGGTCGGCACTTCCCTTGTCCCAGGTGAGGGCGATGTACAGTTCCTCTACTGGGCGGGCGAGGACGCTGTGCTGTGCCGGGGCAGAGCGAAGCCCATCGGTACCGGTCACGGTCAACTGGACGGTGTAGGTACCGGCCAC
>CAWVVG010000610.1:0-2019 GCA_963932775.1 uncultured bacterium | reverse complement strand
TCTTCACATATGGCTTCGGCGACACCACCATCATCGTCGGTCACCCGGACACTGACTCCGACGAGCCCATCATCCACAAATGACATCTCAACGGACGCTCCGGAGCCAACAGTTTCGCCCGCGATCCGCCATTCCACGGTCCAGGTATCGTCCACTTCGGGGTCGCTAACCTCTACATCAAAAGCAGCGAACGCCCCCTCGTCAACGGTCGTCGGACAAGCGATTGCATCGACTACAGGGTTCGCATTGGTCACAAACAGGCTGGTTGACATCACAGATGACCGTCCGTCATCGTCTGTGACCGTGAGGTACACCTCATGGGTAGACGGTCCATCGAGTAAATCGGACGTGAAAGTGAACTCAGGCTCAGAGTCCGTGGCGGCATAGACCCCACCCACGTCCCACGCAAAGCTCACTAAGCTCGCATCGCCTCTTGCAGACGAGCCACTTGCATCCACGGTAAAAGTATCGCCCGCCACACCCTCATATGGGCCACCGGGATCCGCCCGTGGCGGGCCTTGCGCGAGCCACCGCACAGAATTGAGCATGAGCTGCGCGATGTCTGGATTTCCCCAATCTGTTTGGTAAAAGTCCGATGTTGAATTGCCCCAGAGGCCCCATTGAAGTCCATGACCCAAGCCACGCTCATAGGCGACCGCGCTCACTAGAGGCGAATCTTCCGGGGAGGTGTCCCACCATGCCGAAAAATGAGCGGCGGTGGTCCCAAAGGCGGTGTCCGCTGTTGAGAGATGGCCACCGTCAAAAGGAGTCAAGGTTTCGGAATCATACCCATCGCACACAACACTGTCTGCGATGCACCGAATGTCACCCCCGGTATAGATGGGCCACGCTCGGATTGGAATCAGCGGACCCATGGAGGCATGACGTCCAGCCAGGTAGTTTTGCCCATTTTGACCAAACAGCAAAATGCCACCGCCATCATTCACAAAACCCTCGAGGGCCTCCTGGCCTGCAGCGGGCATGTTCAACGGAGCGGCCAACCCGCCATCAAGCCAGACCACGACGTCCATGGAGTCGAGCGCCAGCTCACCTCCTGTGAACTCCCACTCATGGACACCATAGGTGGTCGAGAGCGTGACTTCGTTGCCTCCGTCCTCGAGGGTGGAGACAAGACTACCAACATCTGCATCACCGTCATCGATGATAAAGACATTGGCTCCAAGAGCAGCGGGCAACAAAGCAAGCGTCAACAACATAGTTTCCTTCCAGCACGTATCTTAGCCTCTGCGAGACCCATCCGGAGAACCAGACAGTGACGCTACCCACATTGACTCGATAAGGGGACCAAATGAAGCGCACTTTCTTTGGCCTATTGGCTCTCCTCCTTCTTCTCTTAGGCACCACTTGGGTCCTGAGTGAGACCGTGCGTGGAGATGACATGGCCCCGAGCATCATGACCGGAGATCGTGTGTGGTCGGTGCCTTCAAATGAACTATCAGCGGGAGATGTGGTGCTCCTTGCAGACCCTCTGGACTCAAGCTCGATGATCCTTCGGCGGGTGGTAGCGATTGGCGGCCAGAGCATTTCCTTCAAAGAAAATGTCATTCGAGTCGACAAGCGACGCCTCCGAGCAAAAGCGATGGGCGATATGGGAGCCTATTTGGTCACCAAAGAGACCCTCTGGGCCAAGAAACCTGACGTGGGTATCGAGTGGCTCGTTCGCCACCAAGCCGCGCCCAGCAGCCTGTGGAGCGCAGACCCAGTTGAGGTACCCGACGGGCATGTTTTCTTGCTCGCAGATGACCGAGACCACGCAATGGACTCACGGTGGTGGGGGCCCGTGCGGACCCAACACATTCGTTCCGTAGTCCGGGGCCGCTACGGTGGGGCTCACACATGGCGCTCAAAGTGGGAATGGATGGTAGGCGGACCATTGCTTGGTGAGTAGGTTGACGAGGGGTACGAAGATGAAACGACTTACTTTCTGGTTCGTGTGCATGGCCGTGTGGGGTTGCACTGACAACAAGGTGCCTTCGGACACTGCGGTTTCGGAGGCCG
>CAWVVG010000609.1:0-2032 GCA_963932775.1 uncultured bacterium | reverse complement strand
TCTTCCTCACGCTTGAGCACAATGAGCGCGCGCGCCTTCTCAAGGGGTTCACCTTGACCTCTCTTTAGAAGCCATTCGTGAACATCCTTGGCGGGTTGCGCTCCGGACGATGGAGTTAGGGCAAAGCGGCGCCCTGGGTAGTCAATGTAGACCCGGTGGTCCCGCATGGCGCTGTATCCGAGCAACCCAGGCATACCGGGTGCATGGCGACGGACGGGCTGGTTCCAGTCGATCCAGGTGGCTGTGGTCGGCAACTCGATTGTCTTTCCTCCGACCTTGTATTGGACGATGGGCACACGCCGAGTGGGTCGGTTTAGGCTGGCTAAGGTCTGCCCCACTGGCGCCCCAATGCCGGTGAGTGGTTCCGTTCCTTCAGACGAAACCTGGCCGAGATTGGTCGTAGTTCCGCCCATAAGGAGGATGCTTCGAGCGCCTGTGTCAATCTCGAGCAGGGCGGGCTGCTCCACGGTAAACCCGCTGGCATCCCGCGCGGTCAGTGTGGACTGCACAAGTCCATGCTCCCCGTTGAAGAACAGCGCCACCGCATTCTCCGGCACAGGGCTGGTACCTGGCCGTCCCAGCTCCATTTGATTGGCGGGATAGTCGATGATGGTTTCGAATCGACCGAGCACATCATTGCCAATAATTCCGCCGATTGGAACGATGCCGACGTGGGTCGGCACGCCCAGGACGCCAACTGCGACTCGAAGGTCGTGGACGGAAAATGGCCCCAGGCGCAGGGAGGGAAGAGTGCTGGCCGTCCACGATGTTCGTCCCCCCAAGCCCACCAACTGACCTGGTTGGGGCTCAAGAGTCAGGTCCAAGGCGAGGGCTGCCTCTCGCGAGAGCACTGTGAGCGCCGACCCTGTGTCCACAAGGAACAACCTCCGCTTGCCATCAGATAAGCGGCCCTCGATAAACACCTTGTCCCCAATGCCTGGGCTCCGGTACATGGCGAGCCTGGCTGAGCCGGGTCCCCGAATTTGGGTGTTGTTTGTATGGTGCGTAGACGTGCAGCTACACAGAATAATCGCGAACAGAAATGACAGATTGAGCCGAGACATGCAACGAGCATACTCTCGACCATGAACAACGGCGATACAGGGCCGTACATTTGCGCGCCGTTGCGTATGCCCCAATTGACAAGGCCACCCTCAGGTTTCCCTGAGAGTGGCCTTGGGATGACTGTGCGTGACCCGAAGTCACTGCCCAGTCATGGCTCTAAATGCGTTCGACACCGAGCTTCTTCACGTTGGACTTCCAGACTTTTTCACCAAGCCAGGATGGTCCGTTCTTCGGAGCAGCGACTTGCTCGCGCCAGCCCTTGAAGTTGTGGACACGGTTGGTGCCACGCTCGCGAAGGGAGATCGTGGTGTGACCACGTGAAGCTGCCTTGAGGGCCGCGCCGCGGGGCTGCCGTGAGGCGAACACGATGTTGGAGTCACTACTTTTCTCTTGGAGCACGAAATACTTCTTTTCAGCCATGTTCTTATTCCTGTGTTTTGTGGACCGTATGGTGTGCGATCTGTACTGGCCCGGAGCAAAGATCGTGTATTAAGAATCGCGTGAGTTTCAGCGAGAAGCGCCTTCCCTCCTGCATGTTTGGCTTAATCGGAGTTGAAGGGCCGGCAACAGGAATTGTAGACACGTCCATCGTTTGAGGCCGTTTTTATCGAATGAGCCGGCGTTCATAATGAACTATCTATTTGATATTGCAGGAAAAAATGTTTCAGGAAATATTCTTTAGATTGGGGCAAAAAAACTGCAATTGGAGCCATGTACCTCGTTGGTGAGGCGAGTTTTCCATAGGCTCATTGCGATCAGGGAGATGAGATTTGCAGAATTTTGCTTGGTTTTCCTGGAATTCCGAGCCAAACCAGGTCACCCTTCGAGCCAATGGCCACCTGGGATTGTTCATTGGCGGCACCCATACTGGATTGGCTCCACCCAATTGAGTCAGACTTAAAGAGGGTCAAATCACGTGTGCCCACCACCAGAATCTCAAGCGGTCCGCCACCGTCGGTTTGAACAG
>CAWVVG010000608.1:0-2034 GCA_963932775.1 uncultured bacterium | reverse complement strand
CCGTGATTCGGACTGGGAACGGGTGCACGCCGGTTCGGATTCGAATCAACCGTGGTCCTTCGACCTGAAGCTCAGCCAAGTCGTTGTGGATCTGCCCCGCATCGAGGGTCGGTCGCCCGCCTGTATTTTGTATTTCCGGAAGGTTCAGGCCATCTGGATTCTTGCTGAGATTGTCTGTCACTGCCCGAATTTTGGCGAGTTTGTCCTCACGGTCTGGGCCATCGAAAGACATCATCTGGACGAGCTCGTCCATGGGCTCTTGTGGGGCACTCGCCGCAGGCGCTGCCGCACCAAAGTTCATGTCAATCAGGTCCATGTTGAAGTCACCCATCATGGGAGGGGTAGCTTCCGGGTCTCTGTCACCCATTGATGGACTGGCCCCCAAGTCAGCGTGGCGGTTCTGGGCCTCTACATCTTCGGTATCTTCGATGCTGAATTCGGGTTCCTCTTGGTCGGGGGAGGAGGACTGAGGCTCGTCACCCATGTCTACGGGTGGAATCTCGGGTGGCGGCGGCGCTCCTCGCTCAGGAATTGCCGCAGGCATGGTGATGGCCGCAGGCTGTGCTGGAACTTCCGCATCATCGCCCTCGCTCTCTCCCATTTCAGCACTCAGTACCCGCTCGAGGTGTTGCTCGACGCTCGGAACTGGGAGAGACAATTTGATGTTTTGCGGCGGTGGAGGAAGAAAGGCCAGGCTCTCACCCTCCTCATGGGCCACCGCGACCGAAGCGGGTTGAAGCCGCCCTTCATCGTATACAGCCCGTTGCACTGGGTCTTGCAGCACTCGCCAGGCTTCATCGAGTTGCTCGTAGACTCGACTGCTCTTCTCGGTATCTCTAAGCTCCCGGGCCCATCGATATCGGCGACGGTACGCTTCCTCCAGGTCTTCCTGTGAGTACTCAGGTTCCGCGTCGAGGATGGCGTACAGGTCGGTATCCTCTTCGATTCCGATGGGGATACTGGAGGGAGGGCTGGCAGAATCAAATGTCCCTGCATCTTGCTCAGCCAAAATTTCGCCGATCCGGCGGATGACCACACCGGTATCGAGTCCCAGTGCGTCCGCTTGCTGTTGGATGGCTTCTTCACCCCGAACGGACAGCTCTCCACCCGCCAAGATTCCCTTTATGAAGATGGTGAGGGTCTCTAGCTTGGTGTGCTCAGTGCGCTGCTCCAAGTCCTTCAGATAGGTCTGGGAATCATCCAGTACAGCCGTCTTGACCATCTGTATGTTCTTGATGAGCCAAAGCGCTTCTTGCCTGAATTTTGGGTTGGCTTGCTGGCCCTGAGCCCAGCTCCGACGCACCCTGAGTGCATGGGTGATCGCTGCAGCATCGGCGTCCAATTCGACCCCGATGTACGCGAACAGGTCCGTATGTTCGACCGAAGCCGTGAACCTGTGGATTTCATCCAGCGCCTGGGAGTCCATCGGCTATTGCACCTCGGTTTTACTGACTTGGTCCTCAGCGGAGTCCATGTCGAGCAGTTCGCCCAAGAGGTGAAGATGGGCGCTTCGGGTTGACCCGGTCTCTACGTCCACCACATCCACTTCGAGAATTTGATTCAAGTTGTACCGATACACCACGTCGATTGGCGTGCCGCGGGGCCGTGGGGGCAGGTCTTCGAGGACGATCTGACCCACCACGAAGACTTCATCGCGATTGGTCCCATGTCCTTCGGTGACCTCGACCTGCACGGCGGTCATATCGTCGTAGGCATAGGCGAAACGCCCCCTGCATTCACACGGCACGGGTGTCGCTTGTTCAATCAATGTGACCACCATCTCATTGAGGTTGGCATCGAGGGCGATGACTCCCAGTGGGTGGGTACATGCGTCCTGGATTTCGACAGCAGGGATGCTGTGGTCGGTGTCCTCGTCGTCGACATCTTCGTCGACACTTTCGCGGGCTGAAGCTCCAGTGTCTGGAGGCGCCTTCTTTTTGGTTGCACGATCCTTTAGTGCCTGCCGAACGGACTTGAGTGCTGGGTGCTTGGGCTGGTGTCGGAGTACTCCGGCCAGATTGGCTCCTACGGCCA
>CAWVVG010000607.1:0-2041 GCA_963932775.1 uncultured bacterium | reverse complement strand
GGATGATCTGACAATAGGCCGCCGTCGCGCCGACCGAACCCTCTGAGCTGGCGAATACGATGAACCCATGGGCCGGATAGCCGGACAGGGCGGGGTACAGCACCTGAATGCGGCCAGGCCCCTCCTGGGGCCCTCCGGAATCCATCACACCGGTGTCTTCGTCCCCATTGGGCTCGCCGGAGTCAAACTGGACCTCATCCACTGCGGTGTCCTCCGTCGAGCCAGACGCTGGGTGGCACAAAAGATCCGCTCCCCTCGCCTCCCCCGGCCCACACGGACTCGTCGCATGACAAACACGGTCGGCCCTCCGTTCAAATCCACTCATGCATGGAGGCTGGCAGCCGACCAGCAGACCAAATACCGCTGCCAACCCCCCATTGAAGCCGACCGATGGTTGCTGCCAGTTCTTGAAATGACCTTTCATCGACTGGAATGGTACCCTGAAAGATGGTGCCAAATGGGCAACTTGTGCAACTAAACGTGGCCCCATCGCCCTGAAACCCCTACAACGCGGCCAACTTAGAGGGGGTTTCATGACCACATTCCACGAATTCGGACTCGATGAGGGCATCGTAGCCGCAGTTGAAAAACTTGGTTTTGAATCCGCCACACCGATCCAAGAAGCGACCATTCCCACAATGCTCTCCGGCCAAGACGTCATTGGCCGTGCCCGGACTGGTTCTGGCAAGACAGCAGCATTTGGTTTGCCCATGCTAGAGCGGCTCAAAGCCGGAGGGAAGAAGCCCCGAGGCCTCGTATTGGCCCCCACCCGCGAGCTCGCGCTGCAGGTCTCCGAAGCCTTGCGCAGCTTCTCCAAGAGCTTGCCGGTCAAGGTCACGACCATCTACGGCGGCGCACCGTACCCGCCCCAACTCAAGGCCCTTAGAAACGAACCAGGCATCGTGGTGGGCACACCAGGCCGGGTCATCGACCACATTCAGCGGGGCAACTTAGATCTCAGCTGTGTGGAGATGTTCGTCATCGACGAAGCGGACGAAATGCTGCGCATGGGCTTCATTGAGCCCGTCCAGGAAATACTCGAGTGCCTGCCCGAAGAACGACAAATTGCCTTGTTCAGCGCCACGATGCCGCCGGCAATCCGAAAAGTAGCTTCGCGCTTTCTGCGGGACCCATCCACCATTCAGGTCGAAACCTCGGCGCTCACGACGGACCACATTGAACAGTTCTGGATTCGGGTCCCCATGCGGAAGAAGATCGACGCTCTGATCCGCCTGATTCTCACTGACCCCACCGGATACTCTCTTATCTTCACACGCACCCGACGGGGCTGTGCAGAGATCTGTGACCTTCTGACTCGGCAGGGAATCTCAGCCGATGCGATCCACGGCGACCTCAATCAGGCCGCTCGAGAGCGGGTACTGAACCGCATGCGTGGCAAGTCTCTCCGAGTCTTGGTAGCGACCGACGTGGCTGCACGGGGTCTCGATGTGAGCCACCTTAGCCGGGTCATCAACGTCGATTACCCAGAGTCCGCAGAGACCTACACCCACCGAATCGGCCGAACAGGACGGGCGGGTGCCAAGGGAACCGCCATCACTTTTGTGACCCCCTCGGAGCAATACAAGCTCCGGTTCTTAAAGAACGCCACGAAGAGCGACATCCAAGAGATGTTCCCGCCCACCAACGCTGAAATCGCCGCTCACCAGCGCGAGATCTTATGGACCGAGCTGGAGAAGGTTCTCACCGAGGAGAGCTTGGAGCACGAGACCAAGTGGATCGAGCAACAGTGTGCCGACTCTGATGTGGACCCACTGGCCCTCGCCTCAGCCGCCCTCCGTATACTCAACGAGTCCCGCGGAATGAGCTTGGCACCGCCCAAGGCAGAGCCCAAGCAACACCGTCGCGAGAACCGTGAAGACCCCACAAACCGAAGCCAGCGGGCCAGCCGTGGGCCAAGGGACAATGGGGAGTTCTCTCGGGTAAACGAAGTCGAGATCTTCGTTGGTGTCGGTAAATTCGCGGGAGTTAGCCCTGGTGACATCGTCGGAGCATTCGCAAATGAATTCGGCGTAGCCGGCAG
>CAWVVG010000606.1:0-2048 GCA_963932775.1 uncultured bacterium | reverse complement strand
GACACATAGACGACACCATCATTGGCCGGGTTGGACATGATTGCATCGGCTTTGAACTGAAGCTCAAAGGTCTGGTTCTCTGCACAGGCATGGCCGGCCTCGGCTTTCTGTAGAAAGCTAAGGGGGTCCTTGCTAAGGACGGGGAGAGACGGAAGCTTGGGGGGTCCTTTTTTGGCCATCGTCGTTATCCCTACTGGCTGAGGTAAGTGTGTTTGGAGACACCGGAGCGGGCGCCCATCTCTAATCTACTTCGTTTCCGAGGATACCTCATGCCAAAACCCTTCTCTTGAAAAAATGGATGCATTTTTGTTGGTTTGGTCGGTGGTCTGTATGGATGCATATCGCAAACGACATCACCATACCCCATTGGTGATGGAGAGTTGGTAGGGGTCGCAGCTTGTAATCGAGGCTCCCAAACGCGACACGTGGACGTAAAAATCGTCAGAGTTGTCTTCGCAATCGTTCAGTCCGTAGACGGTACTTCCGCTGCAGGTGCGTGTGTCGCTAGGGATGCCATCAATGCTGTCTCCCACATCCTCAACGAACCAGTTGTACTCCGTATATCCAGCGGTGGACGAGCATTCTAGGTCTCCGGCACCGCTACCGCCCTTGTGAACTACGAATTGATAATCGGTAGTTCCAGTGGTCAGTTGAACATTGAAGTTGAAGTAGTCGATGCCTGCTGCGATGTCCGCAGTGAGGTCATCGGAGGTAGAGATTACGAACCAATCCGCATCGTCATCGTCGAGAACATTTCCTTGAATGGTGATCGTGCTATCGCCGGCATCACTGATAATCGCGAACTCATCCACCACGTCTGCGGCGCTGTCACCGTATCCAGACCCATCCTCATATTCATCAAATGGGCTGCAAGACTCAATGGTGAAGGTCGAGCTTGGTCCGCTCTCATTGTCGGCCTCATCGGTGCACGTCGCGGCACACGCGCTGATATCACCGCGGGTGAGAGTGACCTCATCGCTGAACCGCCCGAAAGCGCTGCAGGTGGATGTCAATGTTTCTGTTGTGGTGTCATCCACGCAGAAGATGTCGATGGTGCAATCGGCTTCGCAGTCGCCGGAAAGGGTGTGAACCGTGTCATTGGTGTGTTGCGCTAGGTCATCAAATACAGGAGGGTCGGGGTTGGTAAGGTCGTTTACCGCAATGGTAGTTGTGGCAGAACCCCCGGCTTCTTCGTCATCGTATGCGGTGACCTCGCACTCCCAGGACTGGTCGTGTGCAGTGGCGCTGGCATCCACAGTGTTGGAGGTGTGGGTGGTGAGGGTGCCGTCGAGGTACCAAGCGTAAGTATAGGTAATGGTGTCGTCGTCGACATCTGGAGCATCGCTCACCACGCTGCATAAGAGTGCATCTTCTGGCTCGGGTGTACCTGGCAAAATCTCGATGGATGGAGAGCCTGGCGGAGTGTTCCATATAATGATCGTATCGGAGGTCACTGACACACCAACGCTCTCAAAGTCGCTGGGAGTCGCCAGCAGGCGGACCTCGTCGCCCTTATTGAAGTAGACCGCACCGTTGAGGGACACTGCCGACGTACCTTCGAGGACAGGTATGCCATTCACTAGCCAGGAATAGAGTGCGAAAACCGTGTCCTCATCTGCATCGAACAGCACACTCGAAGCCGACAGAACGGTATTGGTATGGGCGACCTCCGGAGTGATGGAGACGGACTCGACAGTCGGGATACTGTTCCGAACAATGACAATATTTGAGTTAACGGGGCCTCCCGAATCGACTCCATCGGAGGGGGTGACGATGCAGTACACCGACTGGCCTCGAACAAAGTAGACGCTGCTCAATGTGGCATCGGTGGCTCCGGGAACAAAGACACCGCCGACTTCCCATGTGTAGGTATAAGTGAAGTCAGTCGTCTCATCGGGGTCTGTGGTGACACCGGGAATGCAGCTTAGGACATCCTCTACCGTCGGATCGATGGGCGTCAAGCTGACTGCCTCGAGTGTGGGAGGGCTGTTTTCGATCACCAGGGGTGCCGATGTGACCGGGACCCCGCCCTCTTTGCCGTCATGGGG
>CAWVVG010000605.1:0-2049 GCA_963932775.1 uncultured bacterium | reverse complement strand
TATTTTCCCGGCCATGATGCGGATCGCTGTGGCTTGAATGGCATTTGCCTGATCGCTGCTGGGTCCTTCCTTGAAGACTGGAATATTCGAGGGGTCGAGCGCTACCAGTGCATGGTGCAAGCGAACATCGGAGGCGGTCAGGACGGTACTTCCGACGATCGCGACGGCCCGGTCCGCCACAATGGCAGACTCACCCGGAGCGGCGTGTGCGGCGGAACAGAGGCTCAAGGTGGCAATGGCGGAGATCATTTTAGGCATCTGAGGCTCTTTACCCAGGTTCGGCAGCCCATTACACTTATGGCGCAAAACTCCTCCGCTGATGCTGGACAGATCAACATGATTGAAGTGCATGACCTCACAAAGAAATTTGGTACATTCACTGCGGTGAGTGGGCTCAACTTTCACGTGGGCAGTGGGCAGATTGTGGGCTTTATTGGGCCGAATGGTGCAGGAAAGACCACGACCATGCGCATACTGACTGGGTTCTTGCCGGCAACCGAGGGGCGGGCCGCCATCGCGGGTCACGATGTATTTGAAGACCCCATGGCTGTAAGAAGGTCCATTGGGTATCTGCCTGAGACCCCCCCCTTGTACATGGACTTGACCGTGGGGCAGTACCTGGGCTTCATCGCTGAGATTCGCGAGGTGCCGAGAAGTGATCGGCTCCACCGCATCGGCGATGCGATGGGGCGGCTTGGCCTTGAGGGCTGGGAGGACCGCATCCTGGGTTCACTCTCGAAGGGGTACCGGCAGCGAGTCGGTCTGGCTCAGGCCATTCTCCACGACCCAAAGGTATTGATTCTCGATGAGCCCACCAGCGGCCTCGACCCACAACAATTGGTTGGAATTCGTCGCTTTATTAAGGGCTTGGCAGAGGACCGGACGGTCATTCTATCCACACATATTCTCTCGGAGGTCGAGGCCTTGGCCGATCGTGCCATTGTTATCGATGGGGGTAAGATTGTTGCGGATGGCACCCTCGATGAGCTGCGAAGCCAGGTGGGTGAAGGGCTTCGGTATCGGGTGGAGCTGGCGGGGAGTGAATCCACGGCCATCGCCACTTCGGTGGGAGCACTGAGCCCCGTCACACTCGTTGAACCCCTTGGTGAGGCAGAGGGTGCCCATGCCTTCACCGTCCGTGCGTCCACAGATCCTCGGACCGCTATTGCACGCCTGGCCACGGAGAACGGTTGGGAAGTGCGCGCCATGGAACTGCACGCACCCGATCTTGAAGAAGCCTTCTTGCAGCTCGTTGGGGCGGAAGCATGACCGCAGCCTGGGCGATCTTTCGGAAGGAAATGCGGATCTATTTGGTCAGTCCACTGGCCACCGTGTTCCTCGCAGCCTTTCTGTTCTTGGCGGGGCTGTTCTTTTACTTGGGCGTAGCGATGTCCGGCGAGGCCAGCCTGCGAGTGATGATCGGGAATCTCGGGGTAGGGCTGATGTTCTTATTGCCCATGTTGACCATGCGGCACTTCGCTGAGGAACAGCGTTCAGGCACGCTGGAGCTCATGATGACGGCACCGGTTCCCCTGTGGAGCTTACTGTTGGGCAAGTGGGGTGCCACTGTCTTTCTGTGTGTGATGCTCTTGGCGGGCACGCTCCTGTTTCCGGGAATCCTCGCCTACTACGGAGACCCGGATTGGGGCGTCATCGCCACCAGCTATTTGGGTCTGCTGCTTTGTTGTATGGGCTTTGTTGCGGCCGGTTTGTTCGCATCCAGCTTGACCGATGAGCCGGTTACCGCAGGCATTGTCGGCGTATTGTTGCTGATTCCTTTGTGGTTGGCTGGCACGGCTGCGAACATGGTCGAAGCCGCCTGGGCTCGCACGATTCTGCGAGAGCTCTCGCTCACCGCTCACCTCGATGGTTTCTCCAAGGGAGTCGTCGACTCGGTCGATGTACTCTGGTTTGCCATGCTGACCGCAGGGTTTTTGTTCTTGACCTGGCGGTCCGTGGAGTCTCGACGATGGCGTTGAATCAGTCATGGCGTCGTCGTTTGACCTATGGGTCGAATGCCTCGGTGGTCACAGTGGTCGGCCTGGCTGT
>CAWVVG010000604.1:0-2053 GCA_963932775.1 uncultured bacterium | reverse complement strand
CGGTGCCGGAAGGCTTTGCCGTGACATTCGACGACTGTGATGACGATCTCGACTATGTGAACCCTGGCGCTGATGAAGTCTGCAACGATGGGCTGGATAACAACTGCTCAGGCGGCGGTGGCCAGTGCACCCTGGCACCCGAGGAATCGGACCTGGTGCTCTGGGGTGCGGCAGCAGGCGACAAGGCCGGAGACTCCGTCGGTGGTGGTGGTGACTTAAACGGCGATGGATACGACGACTTTGTGATCGGTGCGTACTACGAGTCCACCGCGGCTTCCCAGGCTGGCGCGGCCTACGTGGTCTACGGCGGATCGGCCGAGGACATCGGAGGTGAAATGAGCCTGGACACGGCAAACGTTGTGCTCACTGGTGAAGTCGCTGCAGACAAAGCGGGTCGTGCAGTCAGTATCGTTTCAGACTTGGATGGCGATGGCATGGCGGACCTTCTGGTCGCATCTCCTGCTGCGGACCCATCGGGCCTTGCAGCAGCAGGAAAGCTCTACATTGTGTTCGGTGGTGGTACGTCAGGCAGTCTGTCCGAAGCGGACGTGACCTTTAGTGGTCAGGCTGGCTACAACTACGCCGGGCTGGGGCAGGCGGTAGGAGACTTCAACGGCGACGGCGAGGATGACCTTCTTATTGGAGCTTCTGGTAATGACCGAGGTGGAGCCAACCGGGGAACCGTCTATGCGGTGTGGGGTCCGATTGCGGCTGGGGCAATCGCAGCTGCCGGAGTGGAGGACTACATCACCGGGCAAGACAATGAAGATCAAATTGGAAATGGTGGCGTGAAGACCATCGATCAGAATGGGGATGGTCTGGACGATGTCCTGATCAGTGCCTCATCCAACAGCGAAGGTGGAACAGACGCAGGCTCGGTTTACGTGGTACACGGTCCCTGGAGTGGTGCAATTGGTCTGGAAATGGCGGATGTTCAATACACCGGAGAGTCATCATCCGATCGCTTCGGTAGTTCAATCAGCTCTGCGGGTGACCTTGATGGCGATGGTATCGACGACTTCATCGCAGGTGCTGCATTCGATGATGCAACAGGACTGGACGCGGGAGCGGCCTACGTTCTCTACGGTGGCTCCGAAAGCGGTGGCCCGGTCGATGAGCATGCATCTGTCAAGCTGACGGGTGAGGCCACAGAGGATCAGTTTGGTGCGCACGTTGTTGGAAATGGCGACATCAATGACGACGGTGAAAACGATGTGGTCGTTTCTGCACCATACGCTGGTGGAACTTACGACACCGGTAGCGTTTATATCTTCTACGGCCCATTCTCTGGAAGCATCGCGGCCGCTGAAGCCGACGTTCGCTTTGACGGTGATACCTTGGGCGACCAGTTCGGAAATGCGCTGGCATTCGTGGGCGATGTCGATGGCGATGGAAACTCGGCATTGCTCATCGGTGCGGCCAAAAAGGACACCACCGGACCCGACGCGGGCGGCGCTTACCTGATGCTCGATATTGGCCTTTAGGGCGACTGAACTCGGTGATCTCTGACACCTAAGGGTGTCGGCGGATGGCCGGACAAGGCAGGGGGCCGAGGCATCTCAACAGACCTTCGAACACCGGACTTCTTCGTTGTCGGTGCACCGAAGTGCGGTACGACAGCCATGTACCGGTGGTTGGACGCACACCCTCAGGTCTTCGTTCCCGTGAAGGAGATTCACTATTTCGGTGGTGACCTGGATCACAGGCGACCCGCAGTCAGCCCAGAACGCTATGCGTCATTGTATGGGCCAGCGACTTCAGAACACATGGCGGTTGGCGATGTCGGAGTCTGGCACCTCATGAGTGAGCAGGCGGCCGATGAGATTTATGCCTGCAATCCTGACGCCCGCATCATCATCATGCTTCGGCGCCCATACGAGATGCTGTACTCCCTGCACAGCCAGCTGCTGTACAGCGGTGAGGAGGACCTGAAGGACTTCGGTGAGGCCCTTGCTGCGGAGTCTGCTCGAAGGGAAGGGCGGCGCATACCCGCGAGCACTCACATGGGGCTGGAAGCACCACCAACCGAGTGTTTGTTCTACTCCAAGGTGGC
>CAWVVG010000603.1:0-2057 GCA_963932775.1 uncultured bacterium | reverse complement strand
CCTATCGTAGTGAAACCATAGACACCGCGGAGGGATTCTTCAAGGGTCTATTCGCTGCAAGGATCGCCCCAAGGGTTAGAGGCACGGGCCATGGCCACCGACTTCACCACACTCTCTCTTCGTCCTGAGCTCCTCCATTCCGTGGAGCAGGTCGGGTATGTCGAGATGACCCCCATTCAAGAGCAGGGCTTGCCCTTGATGTTGGCGGGCAAGGATGTCATCGGTCAAGCCAAGACTGGCAGCGGCAAGACCGCCGCGTTTGGCCTGGCATTGCTCAATGCCATCGACACCTCCCAGTTGGTCACCCAGGCGCTCGTCCTGTGCCCCACCCGAGAGCTCGCAGACCAGGTCGCCGCCGAGCTGAGGCGCTTGAGCCAGCGCTTGCCGAACACCCGCATCCTCACCCTCTGTGGAGGCCGACCCTACCGGAACCAGCTGGCCGCCCTTGAGCACGGAAACCACGTGATCGTGGGCACGCCTGGCCGCGTCTGGAAACACCTTCGGAAGGAAACGTTGCGCTTGGATGACTTGTCCGTGGTCGTCCTCGATGAGGCAGACCGGATGATGGATATGGGCTTTGTGGAACAGGTCACGTCCATCCTGGAGTATGCGCCAGGCGACCGCCAGACTTTGCTGTTTTCAGCCACCATGCCCTCCGAGATTCAGCAACTCAGCCGCTCCATTCAGCGGGAGCCCGTCACCGTTGAAGTGGATTCGCGGGTGGCCCCTTCGCTGCTGCGTCAGTTGGTCTTTGAGTGCGGCCACGGCGAGCGCCACCAGACCGTGATGAACCTGCTGGCCCAGTACCGACCCAAGACAGCCTTGGTCTTCTCGGAGACCCGCGTTGATTGTGACATTCTTGCCGACCGCCTCTGCGATCACGGGGCTGTGGCCCTGCCCCTACACGGGCTGATGGAGCAGCGGGATCGAGACGATGTGCTGCTGCAGTTCGCCAACGGCAGCGCCAGCGTCTTGGTGGCCACCAATGTGGCTGCTCGAGGCTTGGATATTCCTGCGCTGCCCATGGTTATAATCTCTGAGCTGTCCCACGAACCGGAGAGTCACCTGCACCGAATCGGGCGCACGGGGCGCGCCGGAGAGGAAGGGATCGCCCTGAGCGTGGTGGAACCGAGGGAACTCGAACGCTTGGAATGCGTCGAAGACCTGATGGGAGAGTTCCTCGAGCGGGGACCGAAGCTGGTACACAGCGATAACCTCAGGTTTTTGCAGCCGACTTACCGCACCCTGTTGATCTTGGCGGGCCGCAGCGACAAGCTCCGCAAGGCCGATGTCCTGGGCGGACTGGTCAAAGATGCTGGCATACCGCCTGAGATGATCGGCCGCATCGACTTGATGCTCAAGGCCTGCGGGGTAGCTGTTGCGGAGAAGTATGCGGAGCAGGCCTTGGCCCACCTCAGGACGGGCCGCATCAAGAACCGGCGGCTCCGGGCTCGGCTGCTCTGAGGGCTCAGTTCCAGTCGGCGCTGTGCTTCACGGCTGGGCGAGGTAGCCACTGATGGCGTAGTGCACCCGCACCCGGTTGGGGGCAGATGTGGCGCTAGAACAGTCGTAATTCATGCCTTCGGTGGACACGCTGAGCTGTGCGGTCTCCCCAGCGGGCAGCCGCAAGCCGGAGGCCAGGTCCATCACCAGGTTGGTCTCACCGCCGCTGGCGACCCAGCTGTTGGTGTAGAGCACCGGAGTGCCCACGCTGAACTCGCCCAAGGTACCCGACGCGCTGTCTACCTTGACCCACGCCTGGGCCTTGCACCGGTGGTAGTCGGTATTCCCGGACAAGACGATGTCGGTGATGACGATGTCGTGGTCGGCAGGAGCGGTGAACAGGTCTGAGGAGGAGCCCCAGGCCGTGGTGCCACCCGCACTGACGACGGGGTTGTGGCCCGCAGATACGGCCGGTCCCGCCGGATAGCCAATGGCATCCTGAGGTGAGAGGGCCATGGTTGCGACTGCACCGAGACAGACCGCGAGGCCGACGGTGAGGGAGAGATGAAAGCGGTTGTCCATGGTTTACTCCAGTTGGTAGGGAATAGTAGCTC
>CAWVVG010000602.1:0-2064 GCA_963932775.1 uncultured bacterium | reverse complement strand
GTGACCTTCGAAGCGATGGTCCTCGGCAGCGAGGGTCGCGGTGATGACGTTTGCAGGGAAATCAACCACCCAGCGTCCGACCGCTTGTTCGGGTACGGGCCGCTCCGCCAAGAGTGCGCCATTGCGGTCTACGAGCCGGACGGGTGCTTTCTGCTCTGGCAACTCGAGGGGTGCGTACAGGGCACCGGCTCCGAGGCCGATGGTCAGGACAATCCCGAATAGAATCAGCCTCGGTCCCGTTGAAAAGAGCCTGCGCTTTGGAGCACTCTCCATGGGCTTGCCCTCTATTGCTCGTTCATGGCGATTGCGGCTTCACCCACAATGAAGATGCCTTGCTTTGTGCGCCCGAAAATCTCTGGCCGGTACATCTCTTTCGCGGTTGCCGCAGGCATGGAGTACACGCCTGGGGTCGTGGCACGGGCCAGGTACGAGTAGGTATGGACCCCAGCGGGCATGACATCGGCGAACAAGGTCATGGACGCGTCGTCGAGCTCCCGGTGGTTGAACACCCAGGCCGACCAGTTCGCATTGCTGGAGTTGCCGCCGGTGCTTCCTCCCTCCTCGGTGACCACGGAAGCCGAGGTCTCAAAGGAGGTGTCTACGGGCTCGAGGCCAGCGGGAAGGGGGTCGTGCACCACCACATCGGTGCGCTGAATGGGGGTCACGATCCGGAGGTCCACCCGCACCAAAGCGCCTGGCGTCACTCCCGAAGTACTCCCAGAGCCTTCCAGCATTCGATACGACCGGACAACCGTGAAGCCTTCGTCCCGTGGGGGCATCATCTTGGTGGCGTAGGACAAGCGTGTTTCGTAGTACACCAGACCGCCATCGCTCTTGATCTCGAGGGGGCCATTGACTGCGCTGCTCATCGGCACAAAGGTGGCCGCCGGAGCGTTGGTGAGCAGCTCGTTGATGATGGACTTTCCGTTTAGCTGCACCTCCGCTACCGTGCTCTTGCTGTTGGACTCTCGGACCGAGGTGTAGTCCCGGAGCGCCTGGAGGGCTTTGGCTGTGGTGTAGGTGTTGTTCCATCGGCCAGCCCGCCGCCCGTGCATCAGTCCCTTGGCGATTCTGTCTACCAGCGGGTGGTTCGGGTCCACCACCATCAGCGCACTCAAGGCAGCAGCGGTGGGTGACATGGAGCCGTTCCAGAAGAACTCCTTGCCATCTTTCACGACCGCGGCCGTCGCATCCACATGGAGTTGTCCTTCCACGATGCTGACGAGGCGTTGTGCATTCCGGTTCCATGGACCTGAGGTTCGGGCGATGGTCTCGAGCAGTTCGGCTTGTCCTGTGGGGGATAGACTCAGATGGGAATCGAACAGCATGTTGTTGTAGGCCGCTTCACCCATGTCGACTCGGGCCAAGGCCAGCGCCACACGGACCCGTGCCTCTCGGGTCGATTCTTCGCTCCACCAACGGGGAATCCACTTGCCGCTCAGGAAGCCCCGCAGGAAGTTGATGGTGTCTTGGCTGGGCATTCTTCCGGCCTTGAAGCGCGCCTCCATGGCGTAGGCGGTTCCCAACGCATGGGGGCTGCTGTATCCACCGGGCCACATCATCAGGCCCCCCGATGGATGCTGGAACTCGTCCAAGCGGGCGAGGTTGGCGGACACGATGCGCTGGAGTTTCTCATCTGAGACATCCAGCGATGCCCGTTCCCCGAGCTCTTGGGCGAGCAGGGCGGCCATCAACCGGCTGGAGGTCTGCTCCAAGCAATTGTATGGATAGTCCAACATGTAGCTGAGGGCAGAGTCGGCGCCGACCATCACGGTGGGCGATACCTGAACATTGAGTCCACCCACACCGTCCAGCAGTCCGCTCATGAGTGCGATGTCTTCCCGGGCGATATCCCTGGTGGTCCCCATGGTTGCGACCACCTCGACCGGTTGGGGACGGACTACGGGAATGTTGACCTCCACAACGTCCCGGTCGTCTCCGGCAGAGACATCGAATCGGAAGCTGGCCTGGCCCGGTTCGGGATCGCTTAAGGCAAAGGCCACCTCCAGCGCGCCATTGGCCGGAACCGTCACGGTTCGGCTGCCCTCCGCGAGGGTCACGCCT
>CAWVVG010000601.1:0-2066 GCA_963932775.1 uncultured bacterium | reverse complement strand
CGAGGAGTGCCGAATCCAACGAAATGGGATCATATGTGGGAGTCGGTTCGGGGACAGGGGCCGCTATAGATGCCGCTTGCGACAGGTCGACTCCTGCCTCAGTCCCCCACTCGACCTCAACCAGCTCAGGCATCTGCACAACAGTCTTATCGACGGGCTCATCTTCCTCTACTGGAACCTCAATTAGCCCATGTGCAACATCGTCAAAGACCTCACGAGGTGCCACAGTCGGCGTATGTATCGTTCCTACAGTAGGTCCGTCGCCAGCAATCTCGATGCCAATGGCACCATAGGCTTCGTCGTCATCTGACGCACCGATGCTGGGTCCCACGGGGCGCTTGGGAAGCGCGTGCATCAATCGGTGAAGACCCGTTTGGAAGATGTCTTGGGTCAACTGGTACCCAGCCATTGTCCAACCTCGAACTTGAGCAGTGATCCTTCGGGCTGCAGCCGGAAGCTTGGACTCTACCAAGCTGAGGGCGCCTCCGACGATCTTCTCCCAGTCCACACCGAGGACAAAGGGAGCGGCACCCAACAAACAAAACGTCACCAAAATCCATGAGCCCGCAGGGCCAATGATTGAGTTGAGCGCCTCCGAGGACAGCAGCCCGATGTAGCCACCTGGAGGAAAAGGGGCCGCATCCGTACCTGGGGACACCAATGCAGTTGCCGTAAGAACCGACCAAAGAGAAAGACTGCTGGCAAGGCCGGTCATCCAGCCACCGAGCGTTCGCCCACCCATCTTCAGACCAAAAAACACGACCAAGCCGGATAGGGCCCAGCCCCCATATCCAAAAACCTGAAACACCACGTCAGCGAGCCACGCACCCGCGGGGCCAGCGGCATTGACCACCTCACCCTCACCCGTATGACTAAATGCAGGGTCCGCTGCCACGTAGGTGCTCATCGCGATGATCAAATAGACCGACCCGAGCACGCCTCCCATCAAAGATAGCTGGCGCAAACGCCGCAGGCCTGCCTCAGATATCCACGGTTGTGGTATTTCCGACAGCGGTGGGGACTTAGAATTGCGGCGTTTCTTGGCGGGTGACGACATGGTGGGTGCTCGATCTATGAGGGGCTGGTGTTGACGTGTCATCAGTGTACCTTAGATATCACATTAGGTCTTCCTAAAATCGATGGACGAGATACACTTCTGCATCGGAGAGACTCATGTCAGCCAAGGTACTGGTCGTCGGTGGAGCTGGATATATTGGAAGCGTTTGCGCTTCGGTGCTCATTGCTGAAGGATTCGAGGTCGTCACCTTCGACGACCTCTCTACCGGACATATTGAGGCCGTATCTGGGCCATTGATCCAAGGTGACATCCGAGACCGTGAGCTGTTGACCGCCGTCCTGAAAGACGGGCGTTTTGATGCAGTCATGCACTTCGCCGCAAAGTCTTTGGTCGGGGAAAGCGTGGCTCACCCCTTGCGATACTATGATGTCAATGTAGGCGGAACCGCCAGCTTAGTCAGTGCCATGCACGATGCAGGCGTGCCTTGCATGGTATTCTCCTCGACCTGTGCCATATACGGAGACCCCGCCTACCTTCCACTCGACGAGAACCACCCCCAAAACCCGGTGAGTCCTTACGGCGCGAGCAAGCGCATGGTGGAGGAAATACTATCCGCCTGCCGCGAAAAGGAGGACCTTCGGGTCACTACGCTTCGGTACTTCAATGCTGCTGGCTGCATGCCCGATGGGTCCCTCGGTGAATCACACAAGACAGAGACTCACCTCATCCCCTTGGCCATCGCAGCTGCGCTGGGACACAGGCCTCCTCTGTCTCTGTTTGGCACCGACTACGAGACCCGAGATGGCACCTGTATCCGAGACTACATCCACGTCCTCGACCTGGCAGATGCCCATGTTCGGGCCCTAAATCGACTCTTGGAAGGCGACCGTGGCGATGCCTACAATGTGGGTACGGGGGTGGGAACCACTGTGCGCGAAGTGCTCGCCGCCATTGGACGATCCCTCGGCCAAGAAGTGCCTCATGGAATCGCGGAGCGTCGCCCTGGCGACCCCCCGGCACTGTTTGCACGGGCCGATAAAATCAAGAC
>CAWVVG010000600.1:0-2080 GCA_963932775.1 uncultured bacterium | reverse complement strand
CATCCGCGTCGGCATCCGCGTCGGCATCCGCGTCGGCATCCGCGTCGGCATCCGCGTCGGCATCCGGCGGCTCGTCACATGCACCAATCTCAGGGTCCCCATCGTCACAGTCGTCGCCAGAGCACAGCGTACTCATGACCCCATCCCCGTCCTCGTCGCAGCCCGGACAGTCATAGCGAACTGCGCGATACATCTCCTCGGCATCAAAAGCGGTTGTCGCAACCACCACAAATTGTGATGCAGTCACGGTCTCAGATGGGCCCACAACCCCATCAAATGTATGGCGCCAATAAATCTGTTTATCCGCAAAGCTATCGTCGTCATCGGACAGAATGATGCTGGTGTCGATACCCCAGGAGTTCACACCCACTTCTTCTGCGGTCACGTCACACATACCCAGACCAACGGTCATGCCAATGTGGTCCTCGGATTTCACATAGGTCTGCGTGCCTTCATCGAGGGGGTCAAGCGCGTCATTATAGGTGAGATAGCCACCATCAGAGCTCGAACCCTGGTCTGGGTCCAGGCCCCACATCAGGACCAGTTCCGTAAGATCGAAGCTGCTGGAATTAGTGATGGTCCAGTCGATCCACATGGTGCTGCCATCGATGGCCCAGCGTTCGGACTTGGTCACGAACAGTGCACCCACGTCGAAGGCCGCCTCCTGCCCCATCCATTCATCGGTACTGGTATCCACCATGGTGGCCTCATCCCAGTCCCAGCCGTGGTGCGTGCTCCCGAGATGGTCGACGTCTTCAATGTCTGGGAGAGAATAGCTCAGAGACACCGTCTGCCACTTATGGCCAAACTCACAGAAATCGGTCCAGGTGCCCTCGTCTTCCAGCATCATGCACGCGCCCACATCCTCGTCGGACCAAGTCGCTCCATCACCGTAGTAAACGGCTAGCTTCTCGCCTTCCAAGGTGAGACCCGCCCAAGCGGGCAACGACAGCGTTAAACAACCCAACCATAATCTTCGCATTGCATCACCCCTTCACGTTCGCCAGTATTGTACCTTCATACCGCTAACCAGCCAGGATGAATCTTGGTTACGGCTGTTCCAGTGAACCCACAATCTGACCATTACCCCGTCCGACCAAGACGAATACGCAATCGTACTCGGTGGAGATCGGCGTTGATTTGGGTGTTGGGCATCGGTGTTGTTATCGCCATGGGCATAGACCAAGGGAGCACCCACCCATCCCATGCTGTCGTGAGTGCACCCACGCCGAAGGAACCGCCAGCCCTTGCGGAAGGACAGCGATGGGTTTCCAACAAAGAGGTGATGGTCCGTTCGGCGCCGGACCGGTCTGCCCCAATGCGCGGAATCATACCGCCCACTGAGCCGTTTGTAGCAAAGTCCAGTCTCGGCACGGTCGGCTGTCCAGAGCCTGGCTGGGTTGAGACAGCGGGAGATGGCTTCGCATGCATCACCGGCGCCAAGAAGACCGATGAAGCACCCGTCCGACTCCCGAGACTGGTCCGCTTTGTCCATCCAGACCCCACCGAGTGGGACACATACACCTCCACCATGGCCTACGACACCGACCCAACAAACCGAATCGATGCAATGGTTCCGTTCATCTATGCCAAGCGGTGGGGAAAATGGCGAGGACCGAATTTTTCGAGCGTCAAAGCATATGAGGCGGGAGGCCCACCCAGCCAGCGCCTGGGGCGGGGCCGCAAGTACCACTTTGTGGACTCCGTCCAGACACACCGTGGACCTGTGCTTCAGCGGGCCAACGGTGCAGTGGTACCCGCAGACGAAGTCCACATCTACCCACTCACAAAATTTAGCGGCTGGGACCTCAACGCGGAGCCGGTTCCTGCTGACTTTTTGACGGCGTGGGCCATCGATTATGAAGGCACGCCTGTGCACACGGCACCCAGCCACACAGCCTCCGTGGCCCTTCGTTTGGCCTACCACTCTGAGGTATTGGTGGAAGACGAGCCCGTGGACAAGGCCGGCCACTGGTGGATGATGCCCAACGGACTGGGGCCGGGAGTACCGGGCTACGTCAACGACAAAGAGGGCATTCGGCACTGGGCTCCCTCCCCCCTCCACCCTACGCCTCCTCAT
>CAWVVG010000599.1:0-2083 GCA_963932775.1 uncultured bacterium | reverse complement strand
CTGGGTGAAAGCCAACGGGAAGTAGTGCTGCAACCGTGACTACTCGAGGCTGAAGTGCCAGGCTGAAGCTGGGCCCAAGGACTCATGGGTGAGATCTGGTCGATTCCATGCCTCTCCATTTCGGGTGATCGACGCCGTGATTCCCTCACCATTGCGCGTGATGACGATGGCCTCAGCGCCATTGTCGGGGTGAATCTCGACGCGGTCGAAGATCGGAGCACCGAGAACATACCGGTCGGTGCCAGCGAGTGGATACATGCCCATCGCAGCCCAGACATACCAAGCACTCAGGGTGCCACCATCATCATTTCCGGCCAGCCCATCGGGTGCGGCACGGTACTCATTGTCTAAAATCCAGTTCACCCAGCGACGGGTCTCGTCTGGAGCGCCGGCCAGGGCAAACAGCCACGGAATGTGCAGCCCGGGCTCGTTTCCGTGCCAGTACCATGTGCCGTAAAGGGCGTCCGGGTAGGTCTCGTCTTCGTGCTGCATTTGCCCCTCGACCATCATCTCATCGAGGCGCTCAAGGGTGGCCTCGGTCCCTCCGAGGGTGTCAAACAGGCCCTCGGGATCGTGGGGAGCCAGCCACAGATACTGGCGGGCATTGCCCTCGACGAACTCGTCCTCCCATGAGTCTTCAGCAAGCTCGTCTTGGAATTCACCAGAGCTCAACCGTCCGTGGAACCAGCCAAGTTCCACATCCCATAGGTTCTTCCACCATCCAGCGCGTTGTTCCAGGGCCGATGATGCCTCATCGTCGCCGTGGGCCGTGGCCAGCAGAGAGAGCGCATGGTCCGCGATGGCCATTTCTTGGGTCCAAGACACGCTGCCGCCCATCTCGTCGCTGGCGTAGTATTCCCGCTCGAGGACGGCGTCCTGTTGGGGCCGACCATCCTCTGTGCCGGTGCCCATCGCGTTTGCCAGGACCTGCCCAACGCCTGCTCTCGCTACGATCAAGCCCTTGGCGGCTGCTTCCCCGAGGACGATACCGGCGGGTTGTCCAATCATCGAGCCAGAGTCACTGACGGCAAGGGGCCATCTGGGGAGTCCACCGCTTTGCTCGACCATACGCAGCAGGCTCGTCAACATATCTCGGTGTCGATTGGGCCAGGCCAGGGTGTAGAGGGGGTGTGTGGTTCGGTAGGTGTCCCACAGTGAAAAGTCGGAGTAGTAGGAGTGCCCATCATCGGAGTGAATGTCACCGTCAAAGCCGGGATACCGGCCTTCGTCCGATAGAATCTGTGGCATGAGCTGGGTGTGGTACAGCGCCGTTGCAAATTGGATCTGCTGGTCCTCGGTTCCGCCCCACACCTTGAACGGTGACAGGCTCTCACGCCACGCATTCTGAGCGGCAGCAAGGGTGGCCTCAAAGTCGAATATGGGGACGGCTATTTCGTCTTCCATGGAGCTTGGAGGACCGACCAAGCTGACCCGTACACGGGCGTGGACATTCCGCTCGGAGAATGTGAACCAAGCCCCCACCAGTGTGCCGGCTGAGCCTTCAGTCGACTCCACGCCATCGGCCCAGCTGCCCCAGTCTTGGACCTCTGCATTGAAGCGAATGCGTACCCAGGCCGTGAAGGTTCCACCGAGGCCACCATCCACGGTGAGTTGACCGGTGACATCGCCGGTGGCGGGGTCCAGCTCTACCGACGAAGCGAAGACCTCTCCCCCAGGCAGCGTGTGTCCCAGGTCGAGTACGATCGTGGGTTTGGATACTTCAGCTCCGAAACGGTACCGATGGAGGGCCGTGTTCGGCGTGGCCGTGAGGGAGACCTCGACCTGAGGTGAGTCGAAGGACACCCGATACAGCCCAGGCTCGGCATGTTCATCGTCGTGGGAGAACAATGCCCGGTACCCGTCAGCATTCATCTTGGATGTCTCAAAGCCATCCACTGGCATCAGTGTGATCACTCCGTGCGCAGGGACGCCAATGCCATGAAGGTGCAGGTGTGAGAAACCCTCGATGGCTTCGTCACCGTAGTGGTATCCACCGCAGTGGTGAAATCCAGGCTTGTTGCCTCTCGCATCGGATGTATCCGGACTGACTCGAACCAGTCCAAATGGCCACGCTGCCCCTGGG
>CAWVVG010000598.1:0-2091 GCA_963932775.1 uncultured bacterium | reverse complement strand
GGATTGTACAGACCGGGTCTTACACCATTGACGGGTGTGACGCCGTCGGTTCCCACGGGGTGCGATATTCGGTGTCTGGCTACCATGCGCAGCCCTGAGCGCTGAAGCTCACAACCGTTCGTCCATAAACGCGAGCATCTCTACCCAGCACAGTCTCGCTTGGCGCCGAAAGAACAAGGCGTGGAATGCATGGATCTCTCCTGGGTACACCCGCTCCGCGGTGTCGACTCCCCTGTGTACCAGTGCCTGGGCCATGCGGCGATTGTCCGCTTTGAGTGGGTCCAGACCACCCACGGGTAAGAATGCGGGAGGCAAGAGTCGGGTTGGGGCTTCATTCTCGATGATGCAGAGGGGGTCGGCGAGCCCTGGATTGGCCCGCTGGGCTTCTTCGGGCAGGTAGCAGTCCTCGCAGTCGTTGATGGCAGCTTGGCCGAAGCGGTTGGTCAGTCCCGCACGAGCGTATCGCTTCGCATCAGACACTTGAAAGATTCCGCAAGCGGGTGCCACCACTCTTGGGACAACACCCGCATCAAAGACAGCCTTCGCCCAAGGCTCTGGCCGGGGGTAGCAGGTGGCCACGGTCAAGGCCATGGTCAGGTTGGCTCCGGCCGACTCGCCAGCAATGGCCATTCGGGTTGGGTCACCGCCGTACGATGCAACATGTTCCAGGGCCCATAGCCAGGCCGAGCACGTGTCCTGGAGGGGGGCTGGGTATGGGTGCTTAGGGGCGAGTCGGTAGTTGATAGAAACCACCAAGTAGCCGTTCCGGGCCATGAGAAGCCCCATGATCCAGTGGGAGTCCTTGCTGAGAGAACGAAAGCCTCCGCCGTGGACATAGAGCACCACAGGTAGGCTCCTGTCCCCGTCCCTGTCTATGGGCCGCCAGATGTCCAGAAGACTTGCCTTGCCATGGGGCCCATAGGAAAGATTTGTGAGGCGTTCGACACCGTGGCGCTTCGGGTTTGCCTCGGGCATGAGCCTGCCCACCGCGGACAAGGTTGCAAAGAAACCGTCTACGAGCATGGCGGAGGTACGATTGCTCAGGGTTCTACTCATGGCTGCCACGCTCCTGCACGAAGGACCTGCCCAAAGCCCTGGGTGCGGCCCAGTTCAGCGGTAGGGACACCATCTTTTATCGCGAGTTTTCCGTTAATGAGCACCGCATTGACCGTCTCGTCGTTGCGTCGGACCAACCGCCGCAGCCCTCCGAAGTCTTCCATCTCGGCTTCATGGGCTTGCTCGAGGGAGTCATCGAGCTTGGTGGGGTCGATGACCACCAGGTCTGCGCGCTTGCCCACGTCGAGTACCCCCGCATCGATCTGAAACCACTCTGCGATCTCTCCAGTCACACGATGGACTGCTTTGCCCATGGTCATAAATGGCGTACCTCTTAACTCAGCATCCCGGGCGAGCTTGAGCAGCCGCAATGGAAAATTGTAGTGGGCCATATTGCGAAGATGAGCACCGGCATCGGAGAAGCCGATGAGTACATCGGGATGCGCTGAGATGTACTCCAACGGACCCAGACGGTCATTGGCCATTACCGAGTACCACCGAAGCTGATCCCCATGCTCTGCGGCCAGGTCCAAGAAGGCATCGACCACGTGGCAGCCTCGCTCTTGACTGATTTGGGCGAAGCTCTTGCCGACCACTGTTGGGTCTGGGCACCCGAGGACTTCGCTGTATTGGAGATCCCGGTGGTAGACCTTGGGAAGCAGGAAATTGGTCCACTGTTTGCGAAAACGCCGGCGGTAGTCGGGGTCCTTCAGCAGGGCTGCACGCTCGGTGAGGTCCACATGGTTGATGGCTTCCGTGCCCGCGCCGAACTCCTCAAACACCACCAACTGCATGCCGTCGGACCAGACATCAAAGAGATTGGGCAGCGCTTGCATGCGAAAGTTGGCGCCCAGGATCTTGTTGAAGAAGCGGGTAAAGATGGGCACCAACCAGTAGACCTTTCGGTCGGCGATGATGTCCATCAAGGAGATGATCGTTGTGCGCAGCGGCTTACGGAACAGCCCCGCGCTCTCCAGCAGAAACAGGATCACATTGACCTTGGTGCTGATGTTGGGCACACCTTGGAAGACCCTT
>CAWVVG010000597.1:0-2094 GCA_963932775.1 uncultured bacterium | reverse complement strand
CATGGGACGGTCGGAAGCGTGTGGCACTCGACCTTCTGCTGAGCTGCAGAACCTTGGCCCAGGAGAACCGGGCGATCTGCAGACTGCTCGCCTTGGCGACCGAACTCGGTGCCGAGATGCAAGACACCGCCACAGTCGACCGACTCTTAAGGGACCTTGAGGCCCATGCCCAAGATGACATCTGGTCGATGGCCCGATGTGCACTGGCGGCCATGACCGTGGCGCTGGCAAGGGGGCAGCTGGCCCAGGCCGAGATGTGTCTGGAGCGTACCCGGTCAGTGGATGACCCCTGGATTCTCAACCGGGCAGCACAAAACGAACACAAGCTCCTGGCCATGCTGGGCGAGACTGCAGCCGCCGAGCGCATCCTGAGCACACTGCTCACCCACGCCAACGCCGCTGACGATAATATGAGCCGCATCGCCCACCACATCGCACAGGGCTTTCATGCGTTCGCCGCAGGGGAAGGCGATGATGCGACGGTGGCCTATCGACGGGCAATACCCCTCGCTGCTCACCTGGGACATCAAGAGTTGGAGGCCGGACTGTATCGACGCCTCTCCTTGGCCCAACAAAGCACCGGCGACGAAGAGGCCGCCCGCCGAAGCCGGCTTCGCGCCCTCGCCATGACACACCCCGATACACACCCCGATACACAAGCTCATTTATTGTCTTATGAGGCTGAATATCTCTCGTCTCACTCATCGCCGGAGGCCGCCACTGAGATGGCACGGCGGGCAGTGCAGCTGAGCCGTCATGGGTCGTCCCACAACACCAGCCTGACCTGCCTAAGGCTGGCGGTAGTCACCGGCCTCTGCGACCCAGCGGGCTACCCATTCTTTGATCTGCTCGAAGAACTCGAGACCCGTGCTGTGTCCCGAGAAGCCGAGGCCCACAACAGGGTGACCGTGTCCTTCGTCCGCGGCATGCTGGCCGTAGATGACGGAAACACAGACCGAGCCATCGGGCTTGCCAAGCGGGGATTCGCAGCAGCAGAGCCCGCCATTGGGCAGCTCGACACCATCTACCTCCTGGGCCAGCTCGCCGCCTTAGCGGCCCGGGCAGGCCACGTCGCTCTCGCAAATGAGTGGATCGAGATCGCCACGGTGGCCTATACCGGGCAGGGCTGGGCCACGGTCATCCATGATGATCCGTGGTTTACACAGGCCAGAGCAGCAATAAAAAGAAACACATAGAGCCTGCTCCGCAGACACACCGCAGCTGCAACACGCGCGCAACATTCAAAAAGTCATCTTGTTCATGTCGGGCACACTGCTCAACAACCCAACCTACTCTGGGAGAACTCATGACACGCAACTTTCTAATCACACTCACCTCTCTTTCCTTGAGTCTCACCTGGACCACGGCCAACGCCCGCCCAGCCATCAACGCACCCACCGTCGCGTCCATACTAGGAGATGCCAACGCCGACTGTGTCGTCAACGTAAACGACCTCCGGATTGTCATTGGCGCCAACGGAACGAACCTCATGACCGCCGACCACAATGGCGATGGTGCGGTCGACACACTCGATGCATCCATCGTCTCCATCGAGCTTGGCGCTACCTGCTCGGACCGGCTGTTGGGTGATGTAAACGGCGACGGTCTGGTATCGGCTTCTGACATCCGGCAGGCCCTCGCAATGGCGGACACCAACCACCCGGCAGCAGATATAGACAACGATGGCGATGTGACGGCCACCGACTTCGCATTGATTGAAGCCAACTTCGGCGCTTCCGCAGCAAGCCGAGTACTTGGGGATGCTGACGCGAGCGGTGTTGTGACCACCGCAGACCTTCAGACCGCACTGGCTCAGCTTGGACGGGCAGGCTCAGCAGACTGCGACGGCGATGGTGTGGTCACCATCAGCGACATCAGCATGGTGCAGGCCCGCATGGGTGCCACCACTAGCACCACACTTCCAGGTGACATCAATGGTGACCGCGTGGTGGATGTTGCGGACCAATCCTTGCTTGAGGCTCACTTCGGTACCGACTGGGCACGGGCAGACATCGATGGCGATGGGAATGTCTCCGTCACCGACTTGATGGAGCTGATCTCGGTCATGTCGGATACCACCGCACAGGTTCTCCT
>CAWVVG010000596.1:0-2097 GCA_963932775.1 uncultured bacterium | reverse complement strand
CGATAACGGCAATCGGTGCGATGGCACGAGTGACGGCCGCCACATCCGCAGCCACGATATCGGGGGCTTGGGGGTACACCTTCTGGATGTCTGGCATCTGCAGGTCGAAGGTGGAGAGCGGGGGCAGCACCACTACCAGCGGAGCCGTCCCAGCCGCCTCTGCAAGACTCGTCATCGACTTGGCGAAGCTGCCTACGGGGTTGGTCACTGGATAGGGCGGGCGAAGTGCGTAGATCACGAGGTCTGGCTCGAGGAGCGGGAGGTTCGTCTGGGCCCAAACAACCAGCTCCATTGAGCGGCGCGAGGGGGCCGAGGCATTCACGACCTCAACACCCAACAGACGCTCCAGCTGTGCCGGGTAGCTCTGCGTATACGGGACGCCCCACCCAAAGCTCTCGGATGCTCCCATGGCGACAATGCGGAAACCCTTTTTTTGCCCCACATAGGTGACGGGCTTTCCAGCCCGAGAGTCCGGGATTCGGATGCCATTGGCATCGGTACTGATGGTGAAGGACCGGCGGCGCTTGAACTCATCACCCATGGTTCGACTGCGCACCTCGACCGGATTGTGGGGTCGGTTGGGCACCGCTGTGACCACTGCATTGAGGTTGGACCTCAGCCCGAGACTGAGTACATCCAGTGGTGCATCGAGCTCGTGTCCACGGGGTCGCGCTGGGGGCCGGATTACAGGCCGATGCGATGCTGGCTTAAAGATGCCCGCCTGGTTGCGCTCCACTTGGGCTTGGTAGGCGTTGTACACCACCGCAACACAGCCGATGGCAACCACAATCACGGCCCCCCACACCAATCGAAAGACTGCTGGACTTGGGCCTTTATTCTCTGGGTTCGATTCCATGCTGCCCCTCAAGAGGATTGTGGCTGATCCGGCCCAGGCTCCACTCATACGGCCCAGATAGGGGGCAATCATAACCCAAGCAGGGTGCACAGAAAAATATGAAGCCACCCGGCTCCCGTGGCCATCCCATATGGCTCAGCCCAGACTGAACCCTCAGAAGCCTCGGCGACGCAGCTGCTCCTCGTACAAGGAGGGCGGCCACAAATCTGCGCCCTCGTCGATGCCTTCAACCCAATCCTCCGGCCCCGTACCTTCCGAGTCATAGAAGTCGATGACATCGGTACGGACGGTCAGTCCATCGGTGCCGATGACATAGCCCATGCCGTACTGCAGGCTCTCCAATGAGCCCGTGCCAGCGGTGTTCCAGAAGACACACTGGGTTGCGCTGTGGCCTGCACCAGAGGACCAAGTCATGCGATTTTTAGCGGCCCAGCCATCGTGCACCGTGCTCTGGTCCACCAGGTTCGCTATGGCGAGGGCATGGTGGTATTCGCTGGCCCCCATCGGTGCCCACCACCCACTCGAGTCCGCCCAAGCCTCTCCGTCTTCGCTGAGGGTCCTCAGAAACACGCAGCCGGTGGTACCAAAGTCCCAGTTTTGAATAAAGTTGTGCCGACCGGCCCGGCCAGTAGAGTCACGGATCAGCACCTCATCGGACTGCATAATCTCATACAGATAGCCATTGCCTCCACCGCCGCGATTCTGGGCCTTCTCCAGGGTCGAGTCCGCAACCGTCATTCTCCGGGATCGTTTGATTAGGATGCCCCCGGACTGCAGGTGATGGTCTTCATCGCCAACGAGTCCCTCCCACGAGCCCAGGTCTCGGACCCAGCAGTCCTCCGCATATAAAAATCCAACTGCGTGGTTGCGGTCGTTGCTCCACGCTGCAGTCCAGTCCACCGCCGTAGAGACGGAGATGCCGTCCATGCCACAGCCGGTGATGGCCCCAGACTCCCGCCGTACATCGACCCCGTCCCGGACCCGCATGGGGTAGCGAATGGGCACATCGATGGTGACCGTTGGTGGCGTTGCATCAGCATCGACCGCCGTGATCGTACGCTTGAAAATCGTCCGCCTATCGCCTGCGGCGAAGGTCCACAGACCATCCATCTCGTGGTCCCCCACAAAATCCTCGCTGATCACCATTCCGATGCCCACCCGGTCACCCACCGAGAAATCAGCCGCCGCACTCAGCGGAAGCCGACGGTCTCCTGGGCCCACATCGGCAGCGAGTGCGGTGG
>CAWVVG010000595.1:0-2106 GCA_963932775.1 uncultured bacterium | reverse complement strand
CACCCTTCGGGTTCAGCTCGACGACAGACTTCAAGCCATTGCCGACCTCTCCCCAGTCGTCCAGAGAGTAACGGAGACCACCCGAGCCATCGCTCCACCCGATGGCTATACCGTCCACATCACCGGCATTCCATTTGTGCGTGCGGAAGTGGTGGACCTGATGATTGCGGACGAGATGGTCTTCTTTCCGCTGGTCACCTTGATGTTCCTCATCACGATTGTGGCACTGTTCCGCCGACTCTGGCTGGGCCTCGTCCCTCTGATCGGGGTGCTGATTGCGACCACATGGACCATGGGCGTGCTCTTGGCTTCCGGAGCCGTTCTGAACATCCTCTCGGTGCTGACCCCCACCCTGGTCTTGGTCATCGGTGTGGCCGATGGAATCCACCTGGTCTCCCGTTATCAAGAGGAGCTCGCCAAGAAGCGTGACCCAGAAGGCGCCATGGGAATCACCCTGCGCCACATGACGATCGCCTGTTTCCTCACGACCTTCACCACTGCCGCGGGCTTTGCATCGCTCTTAATCGCAGATACGAAGGTGATTCGAGACTTCGGCTCTCAAGCGAGTATCGCCGTAATGATCACCTTCTTTGCGGTGGTCGTGGTGGTCCCCACCCTCCTCGCTTGGATCCCAGTCGAGCGGGTGGGACGTCCCAGAGGGACACTGAAGCACCCCTTCTATCAGAAGGTGAGCCGGCTCGTCATCGGTCGCCCCCGCACCATCATCGCCGTCACATTGACCCTCACACTGCTCGCTGGTTGGGCAGGTCGCGGAGTGAGCACCGACTCCGGTCTGCTCGAGATGTACCGGCCGGGCCACCCAACCTGGTCTGCAGTTCAAGCAGCCGAGGAGAAAGTAGGCGGCGTTATCCCCATCTTCATTCACCTCGAGGGTGAGAGTGGACAGATGATGGAACCTGAGGTGCTGAAGAAGGTCGCCGCCTTGGAGACGGTTCTGCAGGGCTTTGACTTGACGGGGGCCACCGTCTCACCCGCCGGGTGGGTCCAACACTTTCATACACTGCTCACCGGACAGAGTGGCTGGCCCGAGAGCCGTGAGGCCGTTGCCCAAGAGTTGCTCTTGGCCGAGATGGCTGGAGATCTCCCGATCACCAAAGTACTCAGCGCAGACGCCGGCCGTGCCCGCATCTTGGCCATTACCAAGGATGCAGGCGGGCGTGAATTCTTGGCAGCGAAACATATGCTGGAGTCCGAAGCCAGCCGTATTTTTGCGGGCACCGGCATCGACGTCGACATCACAGGCGATGGAATGCTGGCCTCTCACGGAGTCGATCAGCTCATCCGTGACCTTCTCTCCAGCCTATTGCTGATGCTGGGTGTGATTGTGCTCACCCTGTTCGTCCTCCTACGCAATATCCGACTCACGCTGATCGCGACCTTGCCAAATTTGGTGCCCTTGGTCTTCATTTTGGGGGCGCTCGGCGTCCTTGGGGCCGATCTTCAGACCAGCAACATCGTGTCCTTTACCGTAGCAGTCGGCCTGGCAGTGGATGACACAATCCACTTCATCGTACGCTACCGCGAAGAGCGTCGCTCCGGGCTGGACACGGCCTTGGCCATCACCAACACCTTCAATGGCGCAGGCCATGCCATCGTACTGACCAGCATCCTGCTCATCAGTGGGTTCGGGATTTTGGCATTCAGCCCACTCAATTCGACCCACTTCTTCGGCACACTGGCCTGTGTCACCATGGCCGCTGCCCTCATCGGAGACCTCCTGATACTCCCCGCCATGTTGCGGTTGTTTGACAAAGGTTGATCAAAGATTCACTGCCGCAATGGGGGCCTTCCGGGTACCTTAGCTGTCAACGTTCGGAGAACCTATGCGCCTCGTACTGTCCACAGTTTTGATTTCATCGATTTTTGCGTGCACTCCCAAGTGGGATGAGCCTGACCTGGGTGAAGTTCCAGGTGGAACAGTTCCCATTGGCGGCGGAGATGACACCGGTACAACGCTTGATGGTGACCTCGATGCAGATGCAGATGCTGACCTCGATGGTGGCCTCGATGGTGGCCCCGATGCGGACGCGGATGCCGATGCGGACGCCGATGCCGATGCGGACGCCGATGCCGATGCGGACGCCG
>CAWVVG010000594.1:0-2137 GCA_963932775.1 uncultured bacterium | reverse complement strand
CCGATACCGCTCCAACCCGCCACCACGGCGGCCTGGCCACCAGCCACCCTGTCGGCTGGAACTCTGACTCAGACTGAATGGCTCCCCTCAGCGACGCACCCAAATCAAAACCCGGATCGGCACCAACGGATGCCGCTATCGCAGGCCAAATGCTCTCGATTTCGCCGGCTTCTTCATGAAGAGCAATGCTCAGAGCCATACCAGGCCGACTTCCAACGCCAACCGCTGCCATCACCGAGTCCGCCAGCGATGGTGTGTCACCCAGTTCGGATGCAGCTTGAACCAACAACCCCTCCACGCCAAGACGAGACAGTACCGAGTCCGCGATGCTCGGCACAACGGCCGGCCTGAGGGCCCACTTGATTTCCGTTCGGAGCCTCGAGTCCGCCTCCACATCCACATCCACGCCAACTTCATTGAGAAGCGCGATGTCTGCATCGGTCCCCAAACCATCTTCGGTTCGAAGCCGAGCCATTTCTATGGTCGTCAATTCCACGATTTCTCCTAGGTTTGGGGTTTAGTTGGGCCGATACTCAGCGAGCTGTTCCTGGAGGCGACGGCGAGCGTAGTACAGCCGGCTCATCACAGTTCCCTCGGGAATGTCCAAGACCTCAGCGATCTCCTTGTAGGGCATGTCCTCGATCTCTCTCAAAATCAGCACTTGCTTCTGGTCGTCTGGGAGGGTCTCCACGGCATCCATGATGGTCTTGTACATGCGCGCCCGGGCCACATTCTCGGACGGGTCATCCTTAGCTGAGTGAAGACGCACCACTTGAGCGCCCTCCGACCCTCCTCGAGCATCGTCGAATTCCGCGTGGTTGCGGTGCTTCATCTTGCGAAGATGGTCAATCGCCACGTTCATCGCGATTCGACACAGCCATGTGTAGAACTTGGCCTCTAAGCGAAACCGATGAAGGTTCTGGAAGGCCTTTACAAAGGCATCCTGGGCGAGATCTTTCGCATCTTCTGGACTGCGGACCATGCCGTAGATGACATGATAAATGCGCCTCTCGTAGCGCTCGACGAGTACCCGGTATGCCTCGGGGTCTCCTTCCAGGACTGCCGCCACCATCGCGGCGTCTGGGTCCACAATCGGTGGTCCGCCGGGTCCTCTGTTTCGGTCGGTCATGTTCATTGGTTCCTCCTCCAGATGAGTGATGCAGTCCTAGTGAGCCGCGTCCCAGGTCTCTCCATCACCTGACTCGACGCACAGGGGCACAATAAGATTCACCACATTCACCATTTTATCTTCCACAGCGACCCGGACTGCATCCAAGTGCTCCACCGGAACCTCCAGCACCAGCTCATCGTGGACCTGCAGAAGCAGGCGTGTGTGTGGAAATCTCTCCTGCAACAGCCGGTGGACATCGATCATCGCGGCCTTGATGAGATCTGCAGCTGCTCCCTGTACTGGCGTATTGATGGCGATCCGCTCGGCAGCCTCTCGCTCCACCCGCTTTGCGGCCTTTAGACCGTGGAGCTCTCTGCGGCGTCCCCAGAGGGTCTCTGCGTACCCCTTCTCTCTCGCATCCTCCTTGGCCGACTCCATGAACTTCGCTACCTGTGGGTAGCGGGCAAAATACCGGTCCATATAGTCCTGAGCCCGATTTCGGGGGATACGCAATTCCCTTCCCAGACGAAAGGCGCTCATTCCGTACACAATACCGAAGTTGATGGCCTTGGCTGCCCGGCGCTGATCAACCGTGACCAGGGGTGCCATCACTCCGAACACTTCTGCAGCGGTGCGGCGGTGAATGTCTTCACCGTTGCGGAATGCGTCGACCAAGGGACCTTCCTTACACAAGTGCGCCAGGACCCGCAGTTCCACTTGGCTGTAATCAATGCTCAGAAAGCGGTGGCCAGGCTTGGCCCTAAAGCAGCCCCGGATTCGTCGCCCTGCTTCCGTCCGGACCGGAATGTTCTGGAGGTTTGGATTGTTGGATGACAGCCGGCCCGTGGCGGCAACCGCTTGTTGAAACGAAGTGTGAATTCGCCCATCCGCTGCCACGGTGCCCGGCAAGGGGTCTACATAGGTGGACTTGAGCTTGGCGTACTCTCGGTACTCGAGCATCAGCCCGCACAGCGCATCTCCCTGTAAATCCCGGAGCTGAGCCAGTGTCTCCGCATCGGTGGATGG
>CAWVVG010000593.1:0-2148 GCA_963932775.1 uncultured bacterium | reverse complement strand
CGAAGGAGACCTGGCTGTACATCAAGAGCCCTTCAGCGTAGACGCCATCGTCTAAGTAGGCGTCTCGGTGAAGCCAGAGTGACTGCAGGGCCCGCCATGCCAGCTCCGGGCCGCGCTCGTCTTCATGGTAGTAGACGATGGCCCAGTACAGCGCAGCCTCAGCCAATACCGGCGTCCAATTGTTGCCGTTGTAGATGGACCAGTGCGGCTCATAGAAGTGGTCAAGGTAGGCATCCACCTGCTCGCCAGTCAACTCTAGAATCTTTGCGTGCTGCTCCGCTGAGAGGTCATCCCACAGAACATCCACCATCAGGGTGTATACCCGCATGGGTTCGCGGGTATACAGGTCAAACCCAAAGCCAAAGGAGCTCCAGACGATGTCGTCGATTCGACCCATCTCGACCGCTATCAGTGCCTCAGCGAGGGCCTCCACCTCCATCTCATCGTGGTAGCAGTCTGCGAGCCCGGTGCTCCGACAGGCCCGTTCGTGACGGATGAGGTGGAGCATTCGGGTCGCCCGGCTGACATCGAAGGCCTCTGTGGCTGTACCGTCCAAGTATGCCGCAGCATCATCGATATCACCGATGCTCGTGGGAACCTCATCCAGGCAAACGGATCCGCCTTTGGTGAAGCGGTCCCAGTAGTTCTTGATGTTGGTCAGCCCACCCCAAGAACTCCAATCTGACCACTCTGGTTCACCGCTGCATGGCAGCTCATCAAAGGCCCGGTTTGTCTCGAGCCAGGCTGCGTTGTCGCCGAACAGGCGTGGGTGATTGATTCCAGGCTCAGTGGGTGGCGAGAATGAGCTCTCAGTGAGCAGGGACGCCCCAGCGAAGCTCAGGTTGCTGTGCGTTCGGTCCCCTCTGGTGCAATAGTCCCCGAAGCACCCACCTGGGTATTGGTGGTAGACAAGCAAAGAGACCACGAGCTCATCGACGTCTCTGAGCGTTTCAGGGACCTCGGCGGTGTAGCTCACAGGGTTGCCCCAGGTCACGATCGCCGCGGGCTCGTGGGGACCTGTAATTTCCCAGCCCTCACAGTCGGTTGCACGGCCCCAGAGCAAGAAGATTCCAGGAGGGATCTCTTCATCCCAGACTTCAGTTTCCTCCAGCGCCTCGAGAAAGCATTCACCGAATTCATCGACGTCTTCAGCAGTACAGCCTTCGGGGTGGCTTCCAAATAGACGAGGCCTATCAATCCAATAGGTCAAACTGGTTGCCTGGTGACCTTCAGGAATGGGGTAGCGCAGCCGAACCCAGGTTGGCTCGCCCGTCACTGGCAGGCGGTTGATATCCTGGGCCCGATTGGCAAAATTTAGCGTGTTGTCTGTATCGCGGGTTGTACTCGCCCTGACCCGACAGTAGGGGTCTTCGGCTTCATCGACTGGGAAGGCAAAGCTGCCGAGTTGGATGCGCTCGGGGTCCCAGAATGCTGGGGGCTCACAGTCATCAAAGGTGACCTCATCGCTTGGAAAGCGCTCATCTGGCATGATGGAGTGGACCAGGAACTCGGGGACCGGAAGGCTCCAGTCTCCGGCGATGGTATCACCAGGAAGTACCGGCAGTTGGTCGTCGTAGTCGTAGTCGTACAAGGACTCGGCGATCTCATTCCACGGTGTATCTGTGTGGCACTTACCGACGGCTATAGTGCAGTCTGAGAGACAGTCCTCATCATCAGGCGTGTCACATTCTTCGCCGGCTGTGGTGTTCAGGGTACCGTCGCCACAAGTTACCGACGTGCAGTCGATATCGCATGTGGCGGACTCTCCCGCGTCGTCGCAGTCTTCAGCTGCAGCCGCATTGACCGTTCCATCGCCGCATGTGGCCATTGTGCAGTCGTCATCGCAGCCCTCCGAGTCTCCGGCGTCGTCGCACTCTTCAGCGGCAGCGGTATTGATGGTTCCATCGCCGCATGTTGCGATTGTGCAGTCGGTGTCGCAGTCCTCGGACTCGCCCGCATCGTCGCAGTCTTCTCCGGCGGAGGCATTGATTGTGGCATCCCCGCAGCTCGCCATCGAGCAGTCGGTGTCGCATTCTTCTGACTCTCCGGCATCGTCGCATTCCTCTCCAGCAGAGAGGTTCATCCACCCATCGCCGCATGTTGCGATGGTGCAGTCGGTGTCGCAGTCCTCGGACTCGCCCCCATCGT
>CAWVVG010000592.1:0-2150 GCA_963932775.1 uncultured bacterium | reverse complement strand
CGGAAACTGAGAAACCGGCCTAAATTCAGGCCAATCACTCGGCGGCCCACCCATTCATATTGGGTCTTCAGAGTTGGTCGAGGGCCCAACGGGATGCATCTCGGACCATCTCGGCGGGGTGTTGGAGGCTGTGAAGCAGTGCCGGTCTCGCAGCTGAGTCGCCCAAGTTCCCCAAGACGATGGCTGCGTTCCGTTTTAGCCCCTGGGGTCGAGCTCGCCGGATGGGTGAGCCTATAAAGTGTTCGTTCAGTGCCTCGTCTTCGCTGTGTAGAACCCACTCCAGGTCGAGCCAGGCGTGCCCCTTTCGGGGTGCAAAATCGTCGTCTGCAGCGGGTGGGTCAGCGGGATTGTGTGGGCATACTTCCTGGCAGTCGTCACAGCCGAATACCCAACGCCCAAGCTGGCCCTTCATCGGGTCCGATATGTTCCCCTTATGCTCGATGGTCAGGTAAGAAATACAGCGCCTCGCGTCGAGCTCGCCGGGTGCGGTGAAGGCTTGCGTAGGACACACATCTAGACAGCGTCGGCAGGTACCACAGTGGTCCCCGAGTGCTGGGGTAGCGGGCAGGTCTATGTTCACCAGCATCGCAGCCAAAAAGAAATAGCTGGATTGACCCGGTAGAATAGCGAGGGCATTCTTTCCCAGAAATCCCAGTCCAGCGCGTTGAGCCCAGGCTCGCTCGATGATGGGCCGTGAATCTACGCCGGCGTAGGACTCGAAGCCGGGGATGGCGTCTCGGAGGTCGGCCGATAGCTTCCGCAGGCGTTTCCCGATCAGGTTGTGGTAGTCCCGTCCCCAAGCGTAGCAGGCGACCTTTCCGGTGAGGCCTCCCGGATCTGCGGGTCGGTGGTGTGCATAGTGCATTCCAAGGACCACAATGCTTCTTGCCGAAGGCAGTAGGCTCTTTGGGTTGGCTCTTGGCTCCCGGCCTGTCTCCATCCAACTCATCTCGCCCTGCCGCCCTTCGGCAAGGAAACGGTCGTAATTTTCGATCCCTGCCGAAGGCTCCACCGAAGCGAAGCGTACTTCATCAAAGCCACGCTCTTTGGCCAGAATTCGAATTAGTTCTTGGTTGGAGAAAGCTATGGACATGTCAATAGAATAGAAGGTGGCCATTGGGTGTTGATGGAGTGGGTGAACCCACATAGAGTACGTGAATACGCACCCATGTGGTGTACCCCGGAACATACGCCTACCAGGAGATACCGTGTCCGAACAAGAAATGCAGATCGAGGACGTTGTTATCGCTGGAACTGGCCCTGCTGGTATGACTGCAGCGCTGTACGCGGCGCGAGCCAACCTTAGCCCCTTGGTGTTCGAGGGCATGGAGCCCGGTGGGCAGCTCACCACGACGACCGACGTTGAGAATTTCCCAGGATTCCCAGAAGGCATCATGGGACCTGAACTCATGGAGAAGATGAAGGCCCAAGTGCTGCGATTCGGGGCCAGGGTCGAGATGGATGAAATCGAGACGGTGGACTTGTCGAGCTGGCCCTACCGCTATTCGACCAGCATGGGCAAAGAAGGGAAGACGCGAACCTTGATCGTGGCCACGGGTGCCAGTGCCCGATATCTCGGCCTCGACAATGAACTCCGGCTTCGGGGCTACGGCGTCAGCGCCTGCGCGACCTGCGACGGGTTTTTCTTTCGCGACCAGAAAGTAGTGGTCATCGGTGGAGGCGACTCTGCGTGCGAGGAAGCGACTTTTCTGACGCGATTTGCCTCTGAGGTTCACCTGTTTGTCCGTCGGGATGCACTTCGTGCCTCCAAGATCATGGCTGAGCGGGCCGTGGCCAACCCCAAGATCACAATTCACTGGAATACGGAGATGACGGATGTTCTCGGGGACAAGGAAGTCACGGGCGTCCAATGGGAGAACCGGGTCTCAGGCGAGACCGGAGTGCTCGAAGTGGAAGGAGTCTTCCTCGCTATTGGGCACACACCGAACAGCAAACCGTTTGTTCAGTGGATGGACCATGATGATGCTGGGTACCTTGTGACCAAGCCTGGGCGAACCTCTACCAATGTGGAAGGGGTCTTTGCTGCGGGCGATGTTCAGGACACGTTTTACCGGCAGGCGGTCACCGCCGCGGGTACTGGCTGTGCGGCAGCCCTCGAGGCTGAGCGTTGGTTGGAAAACAAGGAAGCT
>CAWVVG010000591.1:0-2154 GCA_963932775.1 uncultured bacterium | reverse complement strand
ATGCCGATGCAGATGCCGACGCAGATGCCGACGCAGATGCCGACGCAGATGCCGATGCCGGCTGTGACAGCACTCACTCCATGGTCGGATGGGTGGCTGACATGCCCTCTGGGTCTCACGACTCGAGTGGAACTGCAACCATTGTGGATGACTGCACAATCAGCGTGACCCACTTCAACTTTGATGGCGGCGGCGTCGTGGTTCAGTTTTATGGCGGTACTGGCGGGGACTACGGAAGTGGCTTCGCCCTCAGTGAGGACATCTTTGGAACGCCGTTTAGCGACGAAACCGTGACCCTCTCCATGCCAGATGGAAAGACCTTCGACGATATGGATGGCATCAGCGTCTGGTGCGTGGAGTTTGGGGTGAGCTTTACCGATGCCATGTTCGAGGCGCCTTGAGGCGGGCCGGCACTCCAAAAAAACGGCCCCGATGAAGGCATGAAGCCTGCACCGGAGCCGGTATGGTTCGTTGGAATGCCCTGGACGCTATGGCAAGGCGTTGATGGCGTTGACCAGTCCATCGGTGTCGGTCTCGATGAGATCCTCAACAGACCCGAAGGAACTCAGGTGACCATCCACGATGGTGGCTGCTTGAATGGCATAGCTCCAGTCGCCCTCGGATTCAGTCACAAGGATGAGGTGAACCTCGAGACCGATGGGAATGAGGCCGTAGTGCTCGCTGAAGTACCCGGTGGCTTCATCGTAGGTGTCCATCCGAGCGAGTGCTGTGGGCTCACCATCGTAGGACAAGTACACAGCGGAGTTGGTGTCATCCCAGCCCTCGGGCACGGTCACGTTGATCGTGGTCTTGGGGCGGGGGTCTGAGTACCAACGGTCAATATTGGTCCAGCCGAATTGACCGGACAGCATCCAGTAGTTTGTCTCTGCACCATCGCCACCATCGCCACGGTTAATCCCGAACTCATCTCCTTCACCCTCGACATCCGCATCGGCCTCACCAGTATTCTGCTCGACCCAGAGCGCTTGGTCATCCAGGCCTGCAGCCACGCCGTCGGACACCTCAGCACGGAAAAAGCCCATATCCCAGTCCGCACCACCGGTATTATCGGCCGGCGCCGTCAACTGAAAGCTGCTGTTCAGGGTGAGCGCCTCACCGTCCTTGGTGGCCCCCACATAGTGCTCGCCGCCGGAGATGAGCTGGGCCACCTCGCCGGAGGGTCGTTGTCCGATACTGGGCATGTCGGTAACGAGCATCGAACCCTTATCGAAGATCTCGATAAACTGGATCTGGACCTCACCGGTGACTGGCCCACCATCAGCGGTCGAGAAACTGTTCGCCTGGAAAAACAAGGTGCTGCCCTGCTCGCCCTCAAGGGATGTCCAGTCACTCGCCAGAACACTGAAGACCTGAGTCTCATCGTCTCGCGCTGCGAGGGTAAGCTCGTTGAAGGCCTCTGGAGTGGGGGGCACTTGGACGTCTTCAATGGTCCCGGTATCGTCCTCAGAATCTACAATAGCACCGCCCGTATCGTCGCTTTCCGTCCCGGTATCGTCTTCAGAGATGTCGCTGCCTGTATCGTTTTGACTGGAGTTGGTGCCGTCATCTGAGGCCGTGGCCTTGGGGCCCTCTCCAGAACAAGCAATGGTGGTGCTGAGGGCGAGCATCGTCAAAAATGTATTCTTGGTAGACATGAGAGTAATTCCTTGAGTTGGTTGGTCGGCATCTCGTCCGGTTCACAACCACTCAAGGGGACATGTGAGATGAAGTTTCACGGCTGTACCCAATGACTTGGATTCACTCTGCAATTGGCACTAAAAAATAGGCGGTGGGAACCCAACGGCCCCTCCATTGGAAACGTTCAGCAACCGAGCGACCGCCTCAGATCAGCGAATAGACAAAGGGTGCGATCGGAGCCACAGCATTGATCAAATAGAGCACGACGGCGAACATTAATAGTACGAAAAACAGCGGAGTCAGGGATCCGAGTTCGTGGTCGTGGAAAGCGTCGACGGTCCGGCTGGTGGTGGTCCAGATCAGCCCGAAACGAGTGGTCCATCGGCGGCGCGGGGTGGGGGTGCTCATGGATGCCTCGGGTGCTGACCTAATGACTATGGGGTGCGGCTGGCGGAGCGCCCGCTTGTTTGGAGATGGCACCAGAATCGCTGGGCGCAGCTGAAAACGAAAACTGAA
>CAWVVG010000590.1:0-2166 GCA_963932775.1 uncultured bacterium | reverse complement strand
CCCGACGAACCCGACGAACCGGGTCCCACCATCGAGTGGCGGGAGATGTCACGCTTCATCACCACCTACCACCGCGAATCTCGGTGGGTTGTGGATGCCAGCCACGCTCTGGCTTGGCTACAAGCAGGCGGGGACCGTACAGTACGGTATGAGTGGGCCCCAGCATGGAATGTACAGCCAACAGCGGTCACCACACGCTTCCGGTTCTCCAACCGAGGGAAAGGATCCCGTGCGGTCGAGACCGTCTCGCTGTTCAGCGGTGGAAACCTCAACACGAGCTACAACACCCGAGAGCCCATCACGGTCGCCATCCCTTCCGATGTCACCAAAGTCGAATTCGTAGCGATCACGACTGGGCACGGCATGGCCACAAGCAACTGTGCTGAATTTTGTGACCACTCCCACCACTTCACTGTGAATGGTACTGAGCACACGCAAAACCTGGATGATCCCGGTCTATTGAGCGGTTGTGCCGATAAAATAAGTCTCGGCGTGGTCCCGAACCAGGCGGGAACCTGGTGGTATGGCCGCGGTGGTTGGTGCCCAGGCCAAGAGGTCATACCCTTTGTAGTGGACGTGACCCCTGAAATGCCAACTGGTGAGACATCTACCATTTCTTATGAAGCCCGCATCAACGGCTCTGCACCATTCGACAATGCTGGAAATATCGTCTTGAGTAGCTGGTTGGTTTACTACCGCTGAAAACAAAATTCACCAGTTTTAACCCTAATGGTGCCTTTTGGTTAAAAACTGGCTACGCTCGTGGCGCTTGGTCAGCGGACATCCTGTTGACCACACAGGGCCAACGCCCACCCGTCTGTGAGGAGACACAATGATTCGTTCAACAACTTTTGCCGTGACCATCGCTGCTCTCAGCGTTTTCACCACCACCATCGCATGTGGAGGCGAGGAGCCAGCTCCTGCCGCTACAGCTGCACCAGCACCCAAGCCCGCTCCAGCCGCCAAGGTTCAGGATGCCAAGGCTGCCAAAGCTGCCGTAGCGGAAGTCAAGGAAGCCAAGGCTGCCAAGGCTGGCGCTGCTCCTGACGCCAAGGCTGGAGAAGCTCACGCTGACCACGCCAAGACTGCACCTGCAGCCGTTCCAAGTGAGGCCGCAGCCAACGCTGCTCCCGAAGTGAAGAGCGCGAAGTCCTCCAAGGCTTCAAAGAAGTAGTCCTGGTGAACAAGAGGCCCACAGTTCTGAATAGATCTGTGGGCCTTTTTTTGTGCCTATGGTTCCCACTTGGTGGCTGTGCCACACAAGACACTGGTGCCGAGGGCCAGAATACGCGGGGGTCCCAGTCTAACGCCAGCGGAGCTGTGGCGAGCGCATGTGCCGCCTACTGCAACCACGTCTACGGCACAGCGACAGGCTGCTCAGAAGACGTGATCGAGACACAAGGTGCGGGGTGTCACGCATTCTGCAACACACTCAGTCAAACCGTCCCCGAAGTCTGCGAAGAACCGATCATCGCAGCCTACGACTGTATCGTGGAGTCTGCCATCCCCTACACCTGCACCACCGAGGATGGATCGCCCGTACCCACAGACGAAGCCTGTGAGTCAATGTGGGCCGTCGCGGAGTCATGCATCGGTGGATAGTGCAGTTCAATGGATGTCCACGGTAGTGTCTGATACCTGGAGACCGCATGCGGAAACTGAGTCCTCTCGCTTTTCTCCTGTGCTTCGCCTGCGCCGACCAACCGGTATCTGAACCCAAACCCGATGGCATCGATACCGCTATTAGAGGACCATCCATTGACTCAGCGGATGGCCATGGCCTGGATACCCAAGGAAATGACTAAAGCTCGACAGACTCGGAAGCCAAAGACTCAGGGGCTGCACACCCAGCACAGATGGCATGTATGGCACCGCTAATTGCGGGCTAATGGTTCGTGACATGGTGACCACCACAGAGAGCGGCAGCACCGAAGATTGTGCGGGCGGCGACATCTGGGGCTGCGCCACCTCATCGTGCTCGGAGTATGTGACCTGGCACGCGGTCGAGTGTCAGCGCATATAGCCCCCTCCCGACACGGCCCCACATGCGAAAACCGCGGCCAACGGAGTGAACCCCATCGGCCGCGGTCATCAAAAAATACACCTACGAGTTGACTACTTGGCGGCCTTTTCCTTCTGCCACGCCTCGATAATATCGGCCTGGAC
>CAWVVG010000589.1:0-2169 GCA_963932775.1 uncultured bacterium | reverse complement strand
AAAGCGGGACCGGTGATCGCCACAAGGTGGGGCCAATCTGCTTGGGCTGGAGTGCCCACCCCAGCGAGCATGCGCATCGCGACCGCAACCCCAACACCACTCAAGACGGCCCCGTGAGCGCCCCGCGTCCCCCATCCACCCCAGCGGACACGCGATGCAAAGGCCAGCAACACCGGAGCAAAGACCACGCTCTCTTTGCACAGCATTGCTGCGGCGGAAGCGAGGGCGCCACCGACCAAGGCCTTGCGGCTCGGAGCCTCTTGGCTGAGCAACAGCAGAGCGGCGAGCAACCAAGTCACCGCCATGGGATCGTTTCTGGCAGACACAAAGCCCACCACCTCGAGCTGGACTGGATGCAGGGCAAAGACGGCGGCACCGAGAATGGCAGCAATCGGGTCTTTGGTGATTCGTTTGAGCAGCGTCAGGAGCAGCATGACTGCTGCCCCATGCCACATCAGGTTGTGCACATGGTGCAGCCAAGGGTCCAATCCTCCGACCGCGCGCGTGATGGCCAGGTCGACCAACATCAACGGGCGGTAGAAGCCTGGTTTCGGCTCTGGAACCGGCGTGGCACTCCACAGGTCGGTCTGAAACATCGCTGGGATGTTGGCCAAGGAGTCTGTCAGCTGGTTGTCGACCACCAGCAGGTGGTCGTCCCACACAAAGCCACCGCCCAGCATGGGCAGGTACACGACAACAATGGCGATCACCAGGAGGGTGCGGGCCAAGCGGGGTTCCAGGGTGAACATGAATTCACCATAGATGAATCGAGCGACATCGACGAATCCGGACAATCGCTGTCCCCCTTTCAGATTGTGTTGTCACCATGGCCAGAGTATACTGAACATATGTTCAGGTACCTCGTCGCTCATGTCCCCACTTTCCGACTCGACCGGTGTGGGTGGCCGCCGAACCAGGCCGCAATCTTGGTGACTGAAGAACGGAATGCACTGCGGGTACAAGCGGCTACACCCGCGGCGCTGCAGGCAGGTATCTGTCCCGGAATGAGTGTGGCTGCCGCGCGTGCAATGGTCCCATCCGTGGAGACAGAGCTCTTAAACGCCGAGTCTGAGGCCGCCGATCTCAGCGCACTCACCAGTCAGCTATTGCGGATCTCTCCCTCCATCGCAGCCCTCCCACCAGACTCTGTAGTGGTCGAGATTACACGGGTACCCGGGGGACACGCCGAGGCAGAAGGCACCTTGCTGGAGCGGGTCAGAGCCCGCATGCATCAGCTGGGGCACACCGCGCATGTGGTGATTGCAGACGACCCCACCACCGCGCTCCATGTGGCCCGCTGGCAGCGACACAGCACCATCATCACCCCCACCGAGAGCGCCACGGCCTTGGCCTCTCTCCCCCTCCAGGCCTTGACCCTTCCCTCCAAAGAGCATTCCTTGCTCGAAGGCCTGGGCATCCACACCATCGGCGCATTCGCCGACCTGCCACGGGCTGCCCTGACCGGCCGCTTCAGTCCCACCATACTCATCGCGCACGCCCTCGCCTGCGGGAGCGGAAGTCGTCCCACCCTCAGCCCTTGGAGCGAGGGTGGTCCCACCACCCTCACCCAAGAGCTCCCTGCACCCATTGTCGAAGTCGAAGCCCTCACCTTTGTGCTGGGGGCTTTGGTTCGCGACCTCACCACCTGCCTGATCGCCCGCGGTCAGGCCATCACCCAAGTAGCGATCGGACTCCGCCTCGATGGAGGGCGCCAACAATCGGTTTCGATCCGCCTGGGTGCGCCCACCCGCGACTCTACCTCCATCATCGGCCGCATCCGCCACAGACTCTCCGACCTAAAGCTCGGTGGAGCCGTCCTATCGATCACCCTCACAACCAATGCCCCTGCACCCTTCGATGGTCAGCAAGTCGATCTGCGGGACCCCCGCCGTCAGAACGGGGCCATCGACATGGTGAGCGCTCGGCTCCAGGACGCCCTGGGTAGCCGAAGCGTGCTCTCAGCACGCGCCATCCCCCGCCACCGGCCGGAGGGGGCGTGGCGTCCCGTTCCCTTCGGCACCCCCATTCCCTGCAGCGTGGGTTCCGCTGCAATGGACTTGACTGCCACCCACAGTGCGGATCCGGTGATGGCATGGGAAGGACACCCCGCTCTCCGTTCTCCAGATCGACCGCCGATCCTACTGTCTCCAGCACAAGCGGTCGAAGTGG
>CAWVVG010000588.1:0-2199 GCA_963932775.1 uncultured bacterium | reverse complement strand
CTCCGACGGGAACTTGAGGGGCCGCTGATGTCTGCATGCACCGACATTGGCGTGGTGGTGTATGAGCCCCTCTGCAGAGGCCTGCTGACCGGGAAGTTTTCTGAGATTCCCCAATTCCCAGAGACCGATATGCGTTCATGGGACGAGCGTTTTCAGGGCTCTCGCTTTCATCATGCCCGCCGATTGATCGGTGACCTTGAACGGGTCGGCCAAAAGGTAGGGCTGCCGACTTCCGCCATCGCGATTGGATGGGCCATCTCCCAGCCTGGAATTACAGCGGCCATCGCTGGGGCCAAGACGCCTCTTCAGGTTCAGCAGAATGCCCTGGCCTCTATGGTCCTCGACCAGCCCAAGATTGCCCGGGTTGTCGATAAGATCGCATCGATACATGGCGGCGAGTGAAATGAGCCCTATCGACCTGAAGAAAGTTCGCGTAGTGAGCTGGGACATCGATGGAACGATGTACGACCTCCACTCCCTAATGAGCGCCTTTAAGCGGGACCTCTTTCGCCGCATGTTGAGTCTGGACTGGATTGCAGCTTGGCGAGACTTCTTTCGACTGCTTCGCTTTAAGCTTTTTATGGACAAGGTTCGAAATGCCAAGGGCGATTACCGGGTGACCGAGGTCCCTGGACGGTCCGAAATGGAGGCTACCCAGGATGAGATGTATGGGCGAATATTGCCGAAAATCGGTGTATGTCCCGGTGTGCTTGACCTGTTGGAGTGGTTCGCGGCACAAGGGCTAAAGCAGGTGGTTTTCTCGGACTACACTCCCTCGACAAAGCTCACATCTTTGGGGCTCGATGGATTCTTTTCGGAGATCTATGCTGGCGAGACCCTCGGCCACCTCAAGCCCTCGCCAATCGCCTTCACATCCATCATCGAAGAACTCGGCATAGCGCCCCATGAATTCCTTCATATTGGCGACCGAGAAGACACAGATGGTGCCGCGGCTGAGCAGGTTGGCTATCAGGTTGCCATCATAGGACGGGACTTCGATACAGCGACAGCGCTGTTGGAGGCCCTCAAGACACAGGTGCAGAATTCATGACTGAGTTGGGAAGAGGCAGTATACGCAAGATGGTGTCTACCGTCGGGAGCGACATTCAGTACGAGCTCCCATTGGGTGACTCGAGACTGCCCATGAACGCACTTATCGGCAACACTCTACGCCTCGAGTACCTCGGCGAGATCCGATGCGTGAACTGTGGGCGAAAGACCAGAAAGAGCTTCGCCCAAGGGCATTGTTTTCCCTGTATGCGAAAGTTGGCTTCTTGCGATGGTTGCATCGTCCGACCGGAGACCTGCCATTATGCCGCGGGTACCTGCCGCGAGCCACAATGGGGTGAGACCCATTGCCTGATTCCTCATACCGTCTACTTGTCGAACACCGGCGGAGTAAAGGTCGGCATTACCCGTGGCGGAAACGAGCTTGTCCGATGGGTCGACCAAGGCGCCACCCAAGCGCTCGCCATCCGTACCGTGCCAGAGCGCCTCATTTCCGGCCTGGTAGAGACCCGCCTCAAGCAACACGTAAGCGACAAGACAAACTGGCGAGTGATGCTCTCAGGTGTACCAGCGGAACAGCCACTTCAGACAGTCAGGGACACGCTCTTCGAAACGGAATCCGGCCTGGCTGGGGATGCCCTACCCGATGCGGAGATCGTCAGACTGAACTACCCAGTTCTCGCCTACCCGGAAAAGGTCAAGTCGATGAACATCGACAAACTCGGCACCATCGAAGGCACCCTACAAGGAATCAAGGGTCAGTACTTGATCTTCGATATCGGCGTGATCAATGTGCGAAAATATACCGGCTATCAATGGGCCGTATTTAGCTGAACCCTTGCTTTCTTGGTCATCGCCACCAGCTGTTCCCGGGCCTCTTTCCCAGTCGCGACCGTAGCATCAAATGCAAGCCGTATCGGTCGTGACCCCTCGTCGGTCTTTACCGACATCTCGAAGCCGTAGCGGTCAAGACCCGTCATGGTCACTTCGCTGAACTCCCGGGCTTTGGTAAATGCCCGGCACATCAGACTCATCGCCTCTTGGTGGTCGTCGTTCATATGCGAAACTATTTTCGACTGCGCAGCCGCCATCGGGTCCGGTTCGCCCCCGGCCCAGTCCGTCGATTCAACCCACGACATCCGCCCGTAGCCACCGATAAAGCGCACCGACTCTACGGTCAGGCCCCACAGG
>CAWVVG010000587.1:0-2207 GCA_963932775.1 uncultured bacterium | reverse complement strand
CGCGCCATGAGCCATACAGAACTCATTGCCTCCATGTGCGGAGTCCCCGTAGTAGACGGCACACCCGTCACCATTTTAGAGGGGTGGCGGATCCGCGAAATCGATGCGGCACTAACCAAGAAAGGGCTCATCCAAGCCGGGGAGTACGCGGCTCTGGCGAGGACCCCGAGCGCGTTCAAGGCCAAGTACCCGCTGCCTTCCAGCAGCCTCGAAGGGTACCTCTACCCAGAGACCTATATGGTCGAGCCGGACCGCTTCGAGACGAAGAAGTTCATCCAGCGCCAGCTCGACACCTTTCACGAGCGATTCATATCCAAGCATCCGAGCGGCTTCGGGCGACGCAGCCTACGAGATGTGGTCATCATGGGCTCAATGATCGTCCGTGAGGAGCCCACAGCAGCCCAGCGACCCATGGTGGCTGGAATCCTGTGGAAGCGCATCGACAACGCCTGGAATCTGGGCGTGGACGCCACCAGCCGGTACTCCTTGCCCAAATGGAACGACCGAAGGGCCTTCCTCAAGAAGCTGCGAGACCCAGGTGACCCCTACAACACCCGACTCCGCCAGGGCCTGCCGCCCACCGCCATCGGAAACCCAGACTTGAGCTCTCTCGAGGCGGCCGCTGCACCCAGCGAGAGCCCATATTGGTACTACCTGCACGACTCCAAGGGTGTGTTGCACCCAAGCCGATCGGTGCGCGAGCACGAGGCCTTCCGTCGCAAATACAATGTCTACTGAGGCGACGGAGACCCAGCGGCTCACCCCTCTTGAGGTCACCCGTCTCACAGGACTCGCGGCGCTCATCTTCGTGATTCTCGCCAGCTACGCCATCGCCCGGCCGGCCACGGAGTCTCTGTTCCTGGAAGCCAATGGCGCCACGTCGCTTCCCAAAGCCTGGCTGATGGTGGGACTGGGAAGCCTCGGTGTGGTGACCCTGTACAACCGCTGGTCGGCCACAACCGACCTGGTCCGAATTTTTGGCGTAGCCAGCACCATCAGCGGACTCATTCTCGTAGGAATTCTTCTGGGCATGGAGCTCAAGTTGCCCGGTATGACCTGGTGGCTCTACCTCTGGAAAGATCTCTACATTGTGGTCCTAATCGAGGTGTTCTGGTCATTCGCCAATTCCACTGTGCCCAAGGACCGCGCAAAGTGGTGGTACGGGCTCTTCTGTGTACTCGGAAGCTTGGGTGGCATGGCCGGGAATCTGGGAGTCGGATGGCTCGCCACGGCCACCTCGACCGAACAGTCCTTGTGGGCCGTTGTGCCCTTGCTGGCTATCGGTGGCGGTGGCGGCATCGCATTGGCACGATTTGCGGGCGTCAATGCCGAGAGTCCAACCACACGCTCAACATCCCTCAGAGATGGTTTCCGAGTCCTCCAATCCAGCCGCTCCCTTTGGTTGCTGATGGGGCTCATCGCCATGACCCAGGTGGTCATCACACTCGTCGACTATCAGTTCAGCATCGCCATCGAACAGTTCTACCCAGACAAAGACACACGCACGGCAGCCATCGGCCAGGTGTATGCGGCCATCGACCTCGCCGCCCTTAGTCTGCAGCTTACGACTGGGCCCATCCTCAGGCTTTTGGGCGTGCCACTGGTGCTCCTGACCATTCCCGGCCTACTCGGTGCCGCGGTCGCCGGGTACGCCTTGGTCCCTCAGTATGCCGCCATCGCAGCAGCTAAAGTCGCATCCAAAGCCATGGACTACTCCCTGTTCCGTGCAGCCAAGGAAATCATGTACATCCCCTTGAGCCACGCTGAGCGCACCCAAGGAAAGGCCTTTGTGGACGTGATGTCCTACCGAATGGCCAAGGGTGCTACGAGCTTGATGCTCTTGGGCTTGATTGGCTTTGGGCGGCCCGAGTTGGCCTTATGGCTCACACTCGGGTGCGTCGGGCTGTGGGTGTGGATCACAGTGCGATTGAACCGCAGCCAACACCCCACAGCGTGATAGCTTGACCTCACCTTCGGAGATGAACATGCACAGATTGCTTGCGACCACCCTGCTCGTCGGTGGCCTTGTTGTGGCCACGGCAGTCACACCAGCTGGAGCCCACTGGATGGCCGACTCAGGGCTGTTTCCTGGGGATACGGGCAGCGATGGTTCCGATACGAGCCATGCCAACAGCGACACCGGAAACGAGGTCGACACCGGAAACGAGGTCGACACCGGAAACGAGGTCGACACCGGAAACGAGGTC
>CAWVVG010000586.1:0-2209 GCA_963932775.1 uncultured bacterium | reverse complement strand
CACCTCCCACCAACTGCGGATCCACAGCTACACCGACCGAGGGGTCTACCGCCGGGGCGAGACGGCCCACATCGCCATGACCACGCGTCTGGCGGGCAAGAAGGGACTGGAACTGCCCACATCGGCTCTGGTCAAGTGGACCTGCTCCGACACCTCCCGGAATACCATCCACACCGGGACCGGTCGGACGGATGCCCACGGAGCCCTGTCCTTCGACCTGGAAATTCCCGAGGGTGCTGCCTTGGGAGACGGCAGCTGCAACATCTCTGTGACTGCGGGCCTCTACTCGGAACGCAGCTGGCTGCCCATTCCCATCAAAGCCTACCGGGCACCCACATTCCGCGTGGATGTCTCCACTCCAGAGCAAGCGATCGCAGGAGATGGCTTGGCGGGCAACGGAAGCGGCCGCTATCTGTTTGGCGCTCCCATGGTCGGCATGGAGGCATCGTGGACTGCCTATGAGACAGACACGACCCCATCCCCTACCGGGTGGGACAATTACGTCTTTGGGCAGGGTTCATCGGAGCGTTGGTGGGAAAAGGAATACCATTCGCAGAGGCGCCTCTCCTCTGGTGAGGGAACCCTCGACGCCAAGGGCCAGCTCCCGTGGTCCATCGACCTCCCCGTCACCGAAGAACCGAAGACCCGCACCATCACGATGGAGGTCGAGGTCACCGATGCATCCAGACAAGTGATCGCCAACCGTGGCCAGGTGCTCGTGCACCCCTCCGGGATCTATGCGGGCCTCAAATTTGGGTCCGGAGTTGGAACCGCCGGTACCGAGACCAAGATTGGCTTCGTTGCGGTGACCCCCGAGGGTGAAGCCCGCTCCGGCGTGTCCGTAGACTTCTCCATCGCACGACGGAGCTGGGACTCCATCCGCCAGAAGGACATGGATGGTCGCTGGACCTGGATTAACTCCGTTAACGACGAGGAAATCAAGACCTCGACTGCCACCTCTGGCACCGAGCCCGGCACCTTTGGTTGGACGCCACCGGAGGGTGGCTACTACGTGGTCAAGGCTTCCGTCCGAGACGACAAGGGCCGCCTCTCCCGCTCAGAGCGGGGGCTGTATGTGGCCGGTTCCGGGGCGACCTGGGCCCGAGATGACAGCAACAAGCTGACACTGATTCCAGACAAGCGGAAGTATGCACCGGGCGACACGGCCACGATTCTCATTCAGTCTCCGCGGCCTGGACTCTCCGCCTTGGTCACGGTCGAACGGGAAGGGGTTGTCAGCCAGCAAGTCGTGAAGCTGAAGACCACGGCCGACACCGTAAAAATTCCCCTCGGTGAAGCGACCGTACCGAACGTATTTGTGTCCTGCGTGGCAGTGGAAGGCGCTCCACCCGCCAACAGTCCAGAAGGAACCATCCCCAGCTGGTACTTGGGCTACACACAGCTTGAGGTGAGCCCATCTGAGCGTGCGCTCGAGGTGGACATCAGCACCGACGCCACCGTGTACCAACCGGGCCAAGATGTGACCGCCACCGTAGTCGTAAAACGAAACGGAAAGCCGGCAAGCAATGCCCATGTGGTGCTGTACGCGGTCGACTATGGCGTGCTTTCCCTCACTGGATACGACACCCCCAACGCATTCGACACCTACTACGCAAAGCATGAGCTCCGAGTGCAGACTGCAGACAATCGCACCCAGGTGCTGAACCGAGCCCAGTTTCTAGCGAAGGGCGCGCCGACAGGTGGTGGCGGTGACGACGGACAGGGTTCCACCCGCTCCAATTTCGTCACCACTCCCCTGTGGATGCCCGATCTCGAGACCGCCCGGGATGGCACGGTCACCGCGACCTTCCAGCTGCCCGACAACCTCACCACCTTTCAGTTGATGGCTGTGGTCGACGAAGGTGCGCAGGCCTACGGAAGCGACTCTCACCAGCTTCAGGTCGCCAAGCCACTGATGGCCCAGCCTGCCTTGCCTCGACTCCTTCGGACCGGAGACATGGCCTTGGCTGGGATTGTGGTCCACAACAACCGGGATGCCATGGCAATGGTCCAGGTCGAAGCGACCGCCACAGGCGTGACCCTCGCGGAGGGCAGCCGAACCGTCACGGTTCCAGCCAATGGCGCGCTGGAAGTGGCCTTTGCCTTAAATGATCCCGAACCGGGTCAGGCCAGCTTCCGATTCGATGTCTCTGCCGGCGACGACCGAGACATTGTGGAGGTCAACATTCCCGTAGTCCGTCCCCAACCG
>CAWVVG010000585.1:0-2209 GCA_963932775.1 uncultured bacterium | reverse complement strand
GCCTGGTAGCCGTGGACACCGATGTGCAGCATGCCCGTTGTGTTGGCATCAAAGTCAATCTTCTCGTTTCCGGTAGAGGTGTAGCCTCGGGCATCGTAGTCGTTGGTGGTCGGCGGGTTGTCGAAGCGGACATAGAGGTCGATGTCTGTCTCTCCCGTGGTCTCGATGCGAACCTCGTCGCCGTCTTCCACTGCGAGTACGTACAAGGCCATCTCCTGGAAGTCCACGGAGTCGGCTTCACTCAGGTGAGTTGTGGCCTCAGTGGATCCGGTTTCCTCGGTCTCAGCGACGTCTGCAGTCCCTTCAAACTCAATGATGAGCTCGACCTCAGCGATGTTGTAGCCGCGGACCGATACGTAGATCTCGGCTGGTCCGGCAACGCTGCAGTCCTCGTTTGAGTGGGGGCTGTATGGGCGGCAGGAGTACTCAGTGGTGGTGGGCTGGCCACCGATATTGACGTAGAGGTCCGCGTCATTGGTTCCGGTCATGGTGGCCTTGAGGGTTCCCGCGACTGTGTAGGGACCGAAGTGTCTCCACTCACTCCGAACGACTTCGAAGCTCTCCTCGATCTTGGTGGTGGCTGCGCCGTCCTGGATCTCGGGCACATCCTCGAGCATGGATTGCTCCAGCAAGTCCTGGACAAGGTCCCAGTTCATTGAGCCACCGGCCGGCCGTGGCCAGTTGGTGCGCTCGGTGGGAAGCCACAGGAAGTCGGGGTGGTTTTTCTTGGAGGTACCGATCCATTCGCCGCCGATGATCTCATTGTTGTCATCGATCTCGAGCACATACTGGTATTTGTCCACCTTGGTGAAGTGGTCCACACGGTGGGCGAGGTTTCCATCGGTCATCGAGTTGGATTCGGTCAAGTAGTCGACCTCGAGCTTCACATGGTAGAAGCTCTCCGCATCGGGGTTGAACAGGTACTCGGTCTCGGTAATTTCGGCTTGCTCCGCATCGGGGTCTACGATCTTCACCTCGACCTCGAACTCAGCGGCACCATAGCCGTAGACGGAGACGTAGAGCTCTTCGTCGCCTTCTCCGGCCGATAGCTCACAAACCTCGTTGGAGTGGGGCTTGTAGGGGCGGCAGTCGTAGTCGCTCTCGGTGGGTTGCTCGCCAATCCGAACATACAGATCTGCGTCGCCTTCGGAGCCGGACATCTCAACCTTTATTTCGACGCCTTCTGCGAGGGTGTAGGGCCCCTTGTGAAGCCACTCGCCTTGATCGACGTCGGCGTTGAAGGTGTAGGTTCCACCAACGGTATCGGTGGGCTCCTCATCATCGGGCACACCGATCAGCTCATGGGCGCGATCGAGGGCGATGGGCTCCATCTGGGTGATGCGGTAGCCGCGCAGTGGCTGGTTCCAGACCTGGTCATCAAAGGTGCGATCTTCGACGAAGGACTGACCCTTGAGACCCAAGAAGTTGGTGAGCAGAACGTGGTAGGTACCTGGGTTTGTGTCCCGGCACTCCTCGTCGTCGCCTGTGGGCCGGTCGTACTCGTCGTACTCGATCTCGCCCTCTGAGTCGTCTTCGTTGCAGCGCAGGGAAACAAAGCGTGAGCGTGAGCGGTTGTATGCGAGTGTGACGAGGGCCTTGATGTCTTGGACCTTGAACTCCACTTCGTTGACCGTCACCGCTTGCTCGGGCTCGGGCTCGAGGATGGAGGCCGGTGCCCAGGCGTGGCAGATGCCCCACCAAGTGGGGATGCAGTACCCGCTTTCTTCACCCGGTCGCTTTCCACAGGACTCACTCATGGCGCTGTTGCAGTCTTCGTACTCGGTGCAGGCGGTGCGGTTGGTGTACTTTTCGATGCCGTGCTCTTTGCTGACCTTGTCCACGAAATCTGAAACACCGAAGGCTTCGGCGTATTTCTCACTCGGAGACTTGGTGTCTTCGCCATCCCAGCGGTGGTTGATGCTGTCTTGGTAGACCGGCCAATACGAGGCGATCCATGGAATGCTCTCGGCTTCACCAGTGAGGGGAAGCTCGTCGACGTTGTATTCCAGGTTGTCGTCAAAGAGGGAGGGGTCATCGGAGCTGCCCCAAGCGACCGTGGGCTCTACATCATCGGGTTTCTCATTTCCGTACTCCGTGACACCGAAGTCACCCATGGACGCTGGGCCCTGTGGAGCAGGGGTTGCACAAGCAGCGAGGCCGATGAGTGTGAATACGATTGCGCGCATGGCGGGATCCTCCTGACTGAAGC
>CAWVVG010000584.1:0-2212 GCA_963932775.1 uncultured bacterium | reverse complement strand
GACTGCTCGTTCTCACACAATCTCTCAGGCACCAACGGTGGGGCATTGTTCGCAGCCGGAACCGATGTTTCCGGCGACGCACTGGTCATCGAACACAACTCAACCCTCGGAAATGGTGGAGGGGTGGCGATCAGCCTGGGCAACCTCGTTCTGACATCGAGCGTACTGGAGCGAAACGAAGGCCTATCTGGCGGGGGTGGCCTTTTCCTCAATCGAAGCGATGCATCCGTCACCGATACAGTCTTCGAGTGGAATGAGAGCAATGGCGGCGAGGGCGGTGCCATTAAGATCATCGAATCCGATGTCACCCTCAGCCGGCTGCTCTTAAACGGAAATCATGCCCAGAACGGAGGGGGACTGTACAGCGAAGATGCCGACTCCATCGATTGGTCCGCGTCGGTTGTGCAAGAGAATGAGGCGCTGTTCGAGTCTGGAGGCGCACTTATCCAGGGCAGTGGTAGCACCTCGATGTGGAACAATGACTTCATTGGAAACGAGGTTTTCTCATCGGGTGGCAATGCCCAATTGAACGTCCAAACTGAATACGCCGACATCCGCAACAACCTGATTGCGTGGGGTATAAACGGCAGTGGCCTATCCTTGAACCCAATATCGGCTGAAGCCCCAATCGTGCGACACAACGACGTCTGGGCCAACGAGAGCCTAAATTACCTGGGCATCACCGATCCCACAGGAACCGCCGGAAACATCTCTGTAGACCCCCAGATAGTGGAAATCACTTTTGACTTGGACTTCGACAACGACGATCTGTACTTGCTGCACGACAGCCCTTGTTTGGGTGCCGGTGATCCCGAGTGGGAAGTCCCGGGCGCCCCTTTCAATGACATCGGCGCGCGCGGTCTGACTGAGAGACCGATTCTCGATGAAGACGGTGACGGCTTCGGTCCTGATCCCGGTGGTGACTGCAACGACGCAGACCCAACGGTCAACCCAGATGCACCCGAGCTCTGTGACGACACCATCGACAACAACTGCGATGGCTCCGTCAACGAAGGATGCGAAGAAGACACAGGGTGGGTCGAACCCGAGGACCCCAAAGACACCGGCGGACCATCTACAGACCCAGATCCACCCGAAGATGACCGAACTGGAGGCAATGATGCAAACCAGCCGACCCAAGGCGGACCCTACGAGATAGAAGGCAAAGGTTGCCGATGCTCGGCCAGCTCAACAGACCCAACTTGGGTATGGTTGACTCTCTTTCCACTGATCGTTTCTCGACGCCGGCGAACATGAGCACCCTCCCCCCTGAGATCGCAGCCTTCGACCACGCACAGCGGATGACCATCGACTTGATGCGCACCGTCGTCGACAATCTCGAAGAAGGCATGTCGGAATTGGCCGTATACAATTTGGCACTCGAACAGGCCGGTGCCTTTGGATTTACGGATTGGTTCGCCAAGCCTGAGGTTCGATTTGACGGTGCGCGCTCCATGTTCCACCGCCCATCCGCCAAGCGCATTCTCCGGAAGGGCACACTCGTGGAACTGGACCTGGCTCCATCCACGGGAAACGCTTTCGGTGACTTTGGTATCGGCTTCGCCTTCGGGACGGATGACGAGCCCATGATCGTTTCGGAAGCCCGTGATGCCTGCAAGGCAGTGTGCGGTTTCGCTTCTCGCTTCAAGACGGTCGGCGAGCTCTACGTCTTCGCGGAGAGCTGGGCGAACAACCGTCGAGTCAGCCTCGGAGGTGCCCGCTCAGTCGGTCACATGGTCCCACTCTGCGAGGGTGTATTCGCCACAGCTTGGCCAAAGTCAGCTCGTATGGCCATCTTCCTTCGGCGCTGCCAGGTCCACTTCTTAAATCCGCGCAGGGTGATCGGCATCTATGCCCTGAGCCCCCGGGTCGTCGCCAATGGTCAAGCCATGTGCTTCGAGGAAATGATCTACATCGAAGGGGATGAAAAACGGATCCTCGGCCGCAATTCCGAAGAGGAAATCGGAACGCTCTGAGGGCTACTTATCGAAGGAGTCGATTAGCTTCCGGTGCTGCTCAGGGTCTTCAACGCCTTCGAAATAGAGCCCGTACAGACGGTAGCCCTCCCCTGCCGAGAGGTCGCCCACACGGGCATGAACGTCGATGGTGCCGTTGGTCGAGTCACCGATGCGAACTGTGATCGTCCCGCTCTCTACAAAAATTAGCTTGAAGTCATCCGGCACACTGAAGCTCAGCCCATCGATGGCGAGTT
>CAWVVG010000583.1:0-2216 GCA_963932775.1 uncultured bacterium | reverse complement strand
TCAACGGCTCCCGGATACACCGTGGCGTCTGCATCGTCGCAGTCTTCGGATTCGAGGTAGCCGTCGGTGTCGTAGTCGGCCTCATAGCCGTAGCGAATCCAGATGCGGCCCCGGTCGGAAGACCAAGCCGGGTTTCCCATGGCCAGGTCCGTGTACCCATCTCCGTCGAAGTCGCCCACAGATTGAAGGTAGGTAGTCGTCGCCCACAGCCGCATCTCGCCCGACTCAGAACCCATCTTGATCTGTTCGCCAATGCGAATATCGTCGTAGCCATCTTCATTGATGTCGCCGATGACTTCCAAGTCTGTACGGCTCCACAGCTGATCTTGAACGCCCGTGAGCCCCGAGACATCGCCGTGGTAGACCTGCGCATCGCCAGTGTTGCCCGCCATGTACACATCGCCAAAGTCATCGCCGTTGATGTCGCCCAAGGCATAAAGCTTTTCGCCCAGACGATGATTCGGCCCGTCTCCGTACTGACCATGACTCGCCGTCGTCGACAAACCGTCCGCTGTGCCCTCAAATACGTACACCTTCCCGGCATTCGAACTGCCGTCGTCGTTGTACGGTGCACCCACTGCCACATCCGCGTAGCCATCGCCGTTCACATCCGACACCGCCACCGATTCACCAAATCTGTCTCCGGCCACCTCGCCGTACAAGGTCACCGATATGTAGTCCGACGGAAGAAACGCGCTGGTCCCCATATAGACCACAATCTTGCCGGCATCCGTCCCCGTCGTGTCGTCCGTGGGAATGCCCACCACAAGGTCGTCCATCCCGTCGCCGTTCAAGTCACCCGCACCAAAGCGGTAGGTGTACAAGCCCAGGTTTTCTCCATCCGCCTCGCCATGAATGGTGGTCACAGCCGTGCTGTTGATGCCAATGGAGGAACCGGGGAACAAACGCAGGGAGCCCGCATCCGTTCCGCCGTCGTCATCAAGCGGAATCCCGACCATCAGATCGTAATGACCGTCCCCGTTAAAGTCCCCCGATGTAAGAAGGCTGCGGCCAAAGTGGTCGGTCGAACCATCGCCCCGCATGGTGGAGGCATGGTCCTCGTTCAGACCGCCTTCGCGACCGTTGTACACAAAAGTCCTTCCCCCTTCGTTGCTGCATGCTTCCGTGTGGTCCACGCTCCTGCCATTGACACGATCCGATTCCCCATACGGGGTCCACCATCGGCCCGCCGACGTGATGATGGACATCGACATTCCTGTCCCACTGAGCATATCAGTACGGACCACATCGTCCGTGGGTGGGTCTGCACAATCCAACAGCCAGGTATGGGATGCCACCAACATTTCGTCGGCACCATCTCCGTTGGTGTCACCGAGCCCTTGAACCTTGGTTCCGTAGCGATAATCGTAGGTATTGCCCCCATATTCATCCGTCAGATCGCTTTGATACGCAGTGTACGCCCAGGAAAAGGTCTCTGTGTGTTCGGCATGACCGCCACTGGTGCAGTTGCACCGGCCCCGATCTCCAAGATCTTTGCTGTACGTCTCGGAGTCTCCCGCTGCGCTGGTTGTGTTCTGAATCTCTGTGGACGTGGTCGTGTACCAAGGGTCGATGGTTACCGGGTACACCGCATCGATGTCATCCACACGGACCATCAGGCCCGCATCACTGGGCTCCAGCCACAGCTCCAAGTCTCGGCCCTCCGCATCCCAGGATGACAGACCCGTCACATGCCAGGTGGTGCCTTCATCGGACTCAATCCATGCGCGCTTCGCGTCGATGCTCACATCCACTGCAGCCGCATCGATGGCCAATTCAAAGCCCAACAATTCATCGCCTGTGGGTCGGGCGGCCAAGGTCCAGCCGTGCTCCATGCCTCGGGTCGCACCGTCGAACCACTCCACCAGAATGCCCCGGTCGGCTTCGACCAAATCCACACCGCCGTAGGTCTCGTCGCGCTCTCCCCTGAGAAGGGATTCACCCACAGCCATCAGCTCTCCGCCCCGGCCCCAGCGGGCGAGTTTAATCTCTATGCCTTCCGGGTCGGTATCGGTGTTCAGAATCAAGCGGTCGGGGTGTACGTGAGCGATGAAATCATGTGCGTTCAAGCGGAAGCTGCCATTGGCAAGCTCTGAAAATGCCCGCGGCGCCATGGTGTCCGACAAGTCGTGGCGGTGCTCAAAGGTATGGCCAAGCTCCGGCTGAAGCACCGGGTCGCCCGAGGCGAGGGGAAGGTTCACCGCTCGGATCTGTGC
>CAWVVG010000582.1:0-2219 GCA_963932775.1 uncultured bacterium | reverse complement strand
CCTGAACCGTGATCCGAAACTGGTTTTCAGTGTTGCCAGACATGGTCCAGTCCACACAGCGGTCGAACCAGTCGTTGCCCACCAAGTCCTCATCGGTCGTGTTTACAAGCTCAAAGCAGGATGTCCAACCGCCCCCATCCATGTCACAGAAGGTCTCTAGCGGAGTGCCCATTCCCATATCGATCCAGTACGTGCCGTTGGCGGCGGAGGGGCTCGCGTCCAGGATGTCTTCACAGGTGGTGGCCGCCGTTTCCGGAGTCAGTCCGACCGAACACACTGTGGTGCAGGACGGATCGAGATCGTCTACGTCCAAGCCACCGTGATCCGCAGAATCGACACCGTCGCCATCGGCATCGTAGTCGCTGCCCCCTGCACAATCCTGGTCCACCCCGTCGTACCAGACCTCGGCTGCACCTGGGTAGCTGGCACCATCGGAGTCCAGACAATCCGTATCGTCCAGGACATGACCGTCGGGCTCTAAGCAGGACATCTCGGCAACCCCGGCGCCGTACCCATCAAGGTCCAGGTCTGGGTAAAAGAGTGTGGCCGTTGTGAGGTCAAGCCCGTCATCATCATCATCGACCAAGTCATTGCAGTTGTTGTCAACGGCATCGCAGATCTCTGTGGCATCGGGGTGAATGTCGCCATCGTCGGGCGCACAGTCACCGACGACCGTGGTGTGACCAAACGGAATGGAGCATGCCTCCATCGCCGACGCCTCCACACCGAACCCATCGCCGTCTGTGTCGGCGTAGAACACTTCGCTCAGCCCTTCGTCCACACCACCCGAGCAGTCGTTGTCTTCACCGTCGCATACTTCCTCGGCCCCTGGATGAATCGCACCGTCGGTCTCGTCGCAGTCGCCCGCCATGGCCGCATAGCCATCGGGCACCCCACAACCATCCATGGGCAGGAGCGCCAGGCCATAGCCATCGCCATCGGGGTCCGCGTACACCGTGCTCAACAAGCCCTCGTCCACACTCCCTGAGCAGTCGTTGTCTGCCCCGTCGCACACCTCCTCCGCACCGGGGTGAATGTCGGCATCGGCCTCGTCGCAGTCACCCGATAAAGTGGCATAGCCCTCAGGGACGCCGCAGGACTCCATGGACACCAGGGTGAGGCCAAAACCATCGCCATCGGGATCCGCGTACACCACACTCAGTAAGCCCTCGTCCACACTCCCTGAGCAGTCGTTATCGAGGCCATCGCACACCTCATCGGCTCCAGGATACACAGCGGCGGTGGTGTCGTCACAGTCGCCAGGTGTACTGACGTAGCCCTCCATGCTCTCGCAGCCGAGTACGGACGATGACTCCAGGCCATAGCCATCCCCATCTTCATCTGGGTACAGAGTCATTCCACCAATGGCACCCGCGCCGTCCACCTCTCCATCGCAGTCGTTGTCGAGTCCGTCGCAGAATTCGACCCCGCTTGGATTCGCTGAAGCGGCTTCGTCATTGCAGTCCGTGGAATTGTCCACGTACCCATCGGGCTCCTCACAGCTCTCGACGCTAACCCCAGGGTCTCCGTGCAAGTCCCCATCGGTGTCCGCATACCAAGTGGACTCGCCGAGGGCACCGGGGCCGTCGGCCGCCCCATCACAGTCGTCGTCTACACCATCGTTGCAGACTTCCACCATGTCCGGGCTCACCTCCGCATTGGAGTCATTGCAGTCTTCGCACGCTGGAGAGCCATCGCCGTCCATATCGGCGTACCCAACCGAGCCATCGCAGTTGTAGTCCACCGGGTCGGTGCAGTCGTCTTCCGCCGCGTCCGGGTGGATCGCAGGGTCGCTATCGTCGCAGTCTCCGGCACCCGTCGCATAGCTCTCGGGAGCACTGCACGCGCTCACCGACACCGCATCAATGCCATGACCATCGCCATCACCGTCGTAGTAGAAGACCGCCCCATCGGCGGGGTCCTCGTCCACCACACCGTCGCAGTCATCATCGATCTCGTTGCACTGTTCCGGTGCTCCAGGATGAACCGTGGCATCGGAATCATCACAGTCGGCTTCTTCGATTACCCCATCGCCGTCGGCATCCACCAGGACTTCGGTTGTGCCCGTACCCCCGACTGGACTCTTGTCGCCGTCATCCGATTGGCAAGCAGCTGCAAAGAACAGAGAAACGAAAATGGAAAATGTTTTCATACCCAAATGGTAGACCACTCTCACTTTTTCTGCCAAAGAAACATCAATGGGTCGAGTGGTCGCACCC
>CAWVVG010000581.1:0-2221 GCA_963932775.1 uncultured bacterium | reverse complement strand
GGAAGGAGACACTCACTTTCCAGCCTTTGATCCGGAACGATGGCTTGAGTCTGATCGGCGGATGGGTGAGGGCGTGGTGTATCGAACCCTGGAGCTGTCATGAAACACACGATAATTTTAGCCTCTACGGGTCTCGTTATGGGCCTCTTGTCCAGCTTGGTGGGGCTGCCCAGAACGGTCGAGTTTTCAATGTGGGGTGCATTGTATCTGCTGTGGATTGTGTACGGCGTTCGAGTCAAGATCGACATGCCCGTCCGTCGGATGGGTTTTGCCTCCACCCTGGGCGGACTGATCGTTGGGTCGACCCAGGTGCTCCTGATGGAGCAGTATCAGGCAAACAACCCTTGGTATTCTGAGGTATTCGAGACCAGTACGGCGAAAGAGTTGTCCACCAGTTTTCTTGGACAAGCCATCGGGCAGGGCATTCTATTCGGCTTGATAGTCGGCCTGATAGTGCGGTGGCGACAGAAGCTGGAAGTGGACCGCGGTCGCTAAAAGGAGCGCATGCTCAGACCACGGCCTTGAAGCCAGTTGCATCGATCAGCGCGGCTACCTGTGCTTGATTGAGGGTGCCTTCTACGATGGCCTGACCGGGCTCTAAGCTCACAGCCACTAAGCTCACGCCGTCCGCTGCCTTTAGCTCCCGCTCGAGGCGCGCAACGCAGCCGCCGCAGGTCATTCCTTGTACCGCGAGGGTCACCCGGCCCTCACTGGTGTGGTTGGCTGCTCTGCGCATGTTGAGCCAGCTCAGCCCGTCTGAGATGGCGTACTTTCCGATGAGAACCACCAGGAGTGCAGCGGAGCCAACGGCCCACCATGACATGTGGTCTCCATGGCCTGCCACCGCGGTCACCGTGGTCGGGAGCCAGGCATCGTAGAGCAGCCCCAGTCCCAGAGAACCGGAGATGATTGTTCCGAGGTACAGGCCGAGAATCCGACCGCCGAAGGCCCGATGGATGGCGCCGATGGTGGCCACATTGGTCGCGGGTCCGGCCATCAAGAAGACCAGTGCCGCTCCGGTGGGCATGCCCCCGGCCACTAAGGATGCAGCAATGGGCACCGATGCGGTTGCGCATACGTACAAGGGTAAGCTGATCACGAGCATCAACAGCATGGTGAGTACGGGTCCCCATTCGGACAGCGACATGAGTCCGTCGGTGCTCACCCATGTGGAGATGGCCGCACTGATGACGACCCCAAAGAGCAACCACCCCCAGATGGTTCGGATCAGATCTTCTCCGTGGTCGATGGCATCCCGCCACCCTCGCTGGGTGGGGTCGCTGTGCTCCGTGCCTTCGCTGGAGAAGGGTTTTCGATCGCCCCCGAAATGCTCGGTAAGCCAGCCCCCCATGAGCCCCGTGATCGTTGCTGCGCCCACCTTGAATAGGGCGAAAGGCCAGCCCAGGAAGGCGGCAGATACTAAGATGGAGTCTACACCTGTCTGGGGTGTGGAGATCAAGAAGCCCACCGCTGCGGCATCGGAGGCGCCGTCTCGCTTGAGTCCGAGTCCAGCAGGGATCACACCACAGGAACACAGTGGGAGAGGGACGCCCAAGGCGACGGCCTTGATGATGCTGCCTCGACCGGAGAGGTGGCGGCCCACAAAGTCATGGGGCAGCATCACGTGGATCAGTCCGCTCACTGTGGCGCCCACAAGCAGCCAGGGAGAGAGCTCCAACAACACGGCCCAGAGGTTCTGAATAAAGTCCATCATCCACGACCTCCAAAGCGTCCGTAGCGTCCAAATACGTCCATCAAGTCGTCGATGGCTTCTTGGCGCTGGTCTTCGTTACCATGTTTGAATGCATCGGCGACACAGCATTCGATGTGTTCAGCGAACACCAGCTCGCCGACCTTTCCCAGCGCCCCTTGGATGGCCGAGATCTGCACCAGCGTGTCTACACAATCGGAGTCTTCTTCGATCATTCGGCCGACGGCCTTGAGCTGGCCCTCGGCTCGCCGGAGCCGGGCAAGGAGCTTCTTTTTGTCGGGACCAGGCAAAGACATCTATACCCCCCAGGGGTACTGAATATATACCCCCTGAGGGTATAGGGCAAATCAGTCCATACGGCGCAACAATATAGCTAATATGCACATATATGTTGAATTATGGAGTACGATAAGTGCATATGGGGGGTGGTTTAAGGGTGTAAACGTCCGTAGATTGAAGGTGAACCCCACGGAGATACCCGATGCGAAACTTCCTCTTTTTACTTTCTTT
>CAWVVG010000580.1:0-2231 GCA_963932775.1 uncultured bacterium | reverse complement strand
CCTCGGGAACCAAGGTGACGAGCCGAGCCAATGCTTCGGCCTCCAGCCGAATGTCCGTTTCTGTTTCGTAAGGACTTCGGCCCCACCTCGACAACCTCATCCAAACCCTCCTCAGTCGAGGTAACCACTCTGTCTAAGGTTCTCCTGCGTTTGGTCACTGAGCACCACACCAGGCCCGATCACACCAGCTTCTCGGACAATGTACTTTCCACTCGCTGTGCGTGCGGCGAATGAGCCTCCGTCATGTTGAAGACCGCCCACCTCCACTGGAAATTGCCGGCGTTTCAAAAGATTTTTCCCCGGAAACCCCCGTGCATCACCGGTAACGCTCAGCAGGGTGTGGCCGATGCCCGTTGTAGAGACCTGTCGTGTGACAACGCCACCTTGGGTGTTGGGGCGCCGTATGGCCAACGGGACACGAAGTTGTGCATCGTTGAGTCCCGACCCGTGTCCCCATACGCCATCCTCACCCATAGATTCCCCGTGAGTGGCCGTGACCACAACGATCCAGTTCATCGCAGCTGCATTGAGTCGAAGGAGGTGCCGCCGAGTCATATCGATGCTCGCGACATAGCTCATCTTGAGCAGGTCCTCGTCCTGTGTGCCGGCCGTCCAGCCAGGAATATCGATGACTGGTTGAGTCGCATAGCCCTGTGGAGTGACCAGATGCAGCCAGACAAAACGGGGACGATTGGACGGCGTAGCCAACATCTCTATTGCTCGCTTGACTACACGTACGTCGCGGCTATCGTCAATCTCACCGGCCTGTCCCGAGAGCCTTGCGCGAAGCCGGTTGTACACGTTGAGCAGCAGCAAGGGCTCGCCCGAATCATCGGTATGGAGCCAGTTATCAAAGCCATCTGCAAAGCCGTGCTCAGGGCTCAGTAATGAGTTCGAAACAATCGCAGTGGTCTCGTAGCCGGAGCGTTGGAGCATATATGCAATCGGTATGGATTGGTTGATGCGACGGCTGTGACCAAGCGGCGTGGGCAGCCCACCGCCATGTTCCTTCACTGCCATCGACGACATGAGACTATGCATGCTCGGGAGGGTCCAAGGAGCGGGCGCAATGGCTTCTTTGTAGTGCACCCACCCGCGCATGGGAGAGAAGGGAGTGTCGGGCTTCCAGCGGCCACCGTGCATCAATAGAGCGTCAGACCGAACGGTATCCACCGTGACCAACAGGATGTCGGGAAGGCTCTCCCGGCTCGCTTCATCCCTACCGATCGGCGTCAGTCCAGCCTTGCCGCCCCGGTTCCGGAAAAGAGCCCCTGCGGCCCCACCGAGGGTGCCCATAATGACGGCACTAGCGGGCGAAAGAAATGCGGCGGCACCAATGACCACAGGTGGCGCCCAGCCCACGCGATGCCATCCATTCATTCGGGACTGATGTGGGCCCCATACGGCAGCCCAAATGGCCAGGCTAAGGCCCGCCGCACTCCGGGGAGACAACTCCGCCATGACTCGCGCTCCGACCGCCAGCAGACACCCCGTACCCACAACCGATATCACAGTGGCGAACACCGTTGGCGTGGGGTCAAGGGGCGATGGAGCCATAGAGAACACCACAGCCTCAAGAACCGCAAACAACACTCCGCCTAAGAATGCGGTTCGGACGGCCAGAGTTGTTTGATTCATTGCCTGCTCTCCGTCCTTAGTTGTAACGGAATCGGGCCATCTGCCGATGGCCTAGTACAGCAAACATGCTTCGCGCCTCTCGGTCCAGTCACTCAGCTGTGTGGACCAATCCTCGAGCAGCTCCCGTGGCCGAATCCGACTCTCTAGGCCAACGCGTGCCTCGGAACTTCCACACAGAAGGTCGATCGCAATGGGATTGTCGATAAATTCGTAAGTCTCAGTCCGCCACGCGAAGCCGTCAGGTTCCGCACGGAGCGCCGCTTCAAGGACCACAAGGCCGAGTAAAAATGGCTCTATCGCTGCGCGATTGGTCACAAAAATCTCAGTCCCATGGCATGGCTTTCCAGCATGCTTCTGAAACCGGGGCTCGAAACTTGCCGCTCGAAACCCCACCCCGTCCAGGTGGGCTTCAAGCGCACCCTTCCTACACAAATCGGTGAACCGATCTCGGTCCAGGAATGGCGCACCAACCAAATGAAATGGCCGCGTAGTTCCACGGCCTTCCGATAGGTTGGTGCCTTCGATGAGGCACATTCCCGGGTAGATTCCAGCGGTCTCGACGGTCGGCATATTCGGCGATGGAAAGACCCATG
>CAWVVG010000579.1:0-2235 GCA_963932775.1 uncultured bacterium | reverse complement strand
AGCGCATACGGCTCGAGCTCGGCGCCGATGCCGGAGAGACCGGCCTGAAAGTCTCCGGGTTTGGGCGAGAGGTTAATCCAAATGAGGCCCGCCCATTCACGTACTGCCACCGGCTGCAGGTGCATTTTATCGAGATCCGCACCTCCGAACCCCTCTGCACCAGGCACCGACTCAATGGTGCCATCCAAGCCAAATGTCCAACCGTGGTATCCACACTTGAGCCGCTTGGCGTGGCCGCAGCCGCGGACCAGGCGACTGCCCCTATGTAAACATCGGTTTCTAAAAGCCCGCAAGGTATTGGTGTGATCCCGGGTCACCACCACATCCACCCCAGCCTCTTTTAGGGTGGCAAAGGTACCCAGCTCCCGCACACGCCAGCTCGGGGTCGCAACCACCCAGGCGCGACGAAAGACATTCTCTATCTCTGTGTCGAGAATCGACGGATCCGTGTACTGGGCACCATTAATGGAGCGTTGCTCGAGCAGTCCAGCCCGAGGAAGCACATGAATTCGCTCAGCCACGCAGTCTCCCTACACACCCAAGCTTAGCTTAAAAATGGTAGGTCGCAGAACCTGAGAATTTGTAGAATGCCCCCAGCTTGCCCGAAGGGTTCTGGTTGGCTTGCTTCAGTCCCACCGAAGTTCCGGCAGAAAGCAACACCGTCTCCATGGGCGCCCACGCCATTCCACCATGAATTGTGGGCTGAACGCCGATGCCCCACCACAGACTGTCATCGTATTCCACGTGCAACCATTGATCGAAGATCGTGAGACCGACCTGAGCAAAAGGAAAGAACTGCTCACCGAGCACCCAGCTCATTGCTGCACGAACTGAGAAATTCCCAACGATAAATGTATCGATACAGCCCAAGTCGGGATCGCACGTCTCCTCGATCACCTCAGCCGACACATTGTCCTCAAAGCCGCCCTCTTCGGCGCCCTCAGCTTGTTCCTCTGAGGCCGTGACAGGAGCCCTCGCCCGGACAAAAGTAACATCCCACTCCAGGCCAGCCCGAGTGTTTCCATCCGACAGGGTGGTGGCCATCGAGCCATCAAGCCCGAGGTTCAATGCGGAAGCACCACCGACGGGAATTGGCGGCAGTATCGAGCCACCCAGAGAATAGTGTTTTCCATCTCGGCTCCAGAGCTTGCCCGCGTACAATTTTGGAAAGACTGGGGAGAATGAAGTGTTTTCCTCTTTTCCAGCCAAGTTTTCCCTGGGCCCTGCAAATGGAAACGTATGCAGTAAGCCACCGGCGAACCGGCCCTCTCTTCGGTTGACCACTGCACTGCTTCCCACCGCAACACCATTCATGGCGAAGCCTTGTTCGAGGGTCGCCTCAGACAAAAAGCGGTAGAAATTCTGGGCACAGCCGGGGCTTTCCAAGCAGCCCTCAAAGCCAACGTCACCGCTAACGATCCGCATGCCACCGAACCCCGACGGCTCCCGAGCATCGGCCACGCCGACCCAACACAAACACAAACACAAACCGATCAAACGAATCAACATCGTCTCTCCTATTAGAAGCTCAACGTACTGATTCTGCGGTGCACATGCCTTTGAAGCGACTGCGAACCATCTCCGGCCGGTCCCGCGGAACCCAGGCGCCACAGCTCCCTTCCACTACCAGAGTTTCGGAAGCATCCAGGTCATAGACGACCATGTGGTCCACCGACTTGGTGTACATATGAAGGGTCACGAGGGGCTCAGCAGCGCCGTCATCCCCCATTGAGTGCACCATGTCCGGGCCACACACCATTACACCACCGGCCTCAACAATTTCTTCTTTGACCACCTGGAGGGCTCCATCAACAAGGCTCCATACCAAATGACGGGATCGGCCCTGAAGGACTCGAACCGCACCGGATGAACCGCCATGGTCGTGGGGTGCACACGATACACCTCGGGTCCAAGAAGCAACCATCACCTCGAGGTCATCGTTCTGGAACAGGACCCGCCGCCCATAAGGCTTGCTGGGGTCGGTCTTGGCCACACTGATCAACCCTTGAACATCCAGATCTTTGCCGTTCAAGAAACGGGTCAGCGCCGTCAATTCGAGGTCGCCAGACTCGGTCCAAATGACACCCAAGCTCTCTGTAAGTTTGGTCTCTATGGTCATGGGGCGACCTCCTCTGGGGACTTGTTTAACACGTCACCCTCTACTGCCTTGCGACGTTCCCAATCCGTCACCCAATCCACCGGAGGCCGATCCCACCGATGGCTCAACCAGTCGGA
>CAWVVG010000578.1:0-2257 GCA_963932775.1 uncultured bacterium | reverse complement strand
AGCAGCATCTGGATCATCGGTCACGATCGAGTCGGTGTGCCCACTGCCATGGGTATGAACATGGTCGATGGCATCTTGCAGGGAAGCGACCGTTCGGACCGCGAGCACCAGGTCACCGTACTCGATAGAGCCGTCGGCTTCGTCGGCTGGTACGGCGCCAGGCAGGTGTGGAAGGCTCGCAGGGTCCGCACGCAGCTGGACGCCCGCAGCCTGAAGTGCTGCACCCACCGCGGGCAGATGGGCCAGGAATGCCCGATGAACCAACAAGGTCTCAGTGGCATTGCAAGCAGACGGGTAGTCGCACTTGCCGTCCACCGCCAAGCGGGCCGCCATCTCGGGGTTGGCAGCAGCATCGAGGTAGAGCGAACACACCCCCTCCGCATGGCCTAGAACAGGAATCCGGGTGGACTCCTGAATGTGGCGCACCATGGCCCCAGAGCCCCGTGGAATCACCAGGTCGATCTCGCCATCCATTTCCAACAGTGCGGCAACGCTGGCCCGGTCCTCGACACCCACCACCACGTTCTCGGGCAGACCGTTCTCCGACAGAGCCTGTTGAATGCAAGACACAAGCACCGCATTGGTATTGGCCGCTTCCCGGCCACCCTTCAAGATGACCGCATTGCCCGACCGCACAGCGAGCCCGCCAATCTGAATCACCGCATCCGGGCGGCTCTCAAAGATGATGAGCAGGACACCAATGGGACTCATGACCCGGGTGAGCACCAGGCCATCGTCGAGGGTCGTACGCCGCTCGGCACGGCCCACAGGATCGGCCGATTGAGCCAGAGATTCCAAGCCATCGCACAGGGTGGCGATTTTCTTTTTGGTGAGGCGCAATCGAGACACCAAAGGTGCGGCCAGTTCTGAGCGAGCCGCCTGCTTCAGGTCCATCTTATTGGCCGCCATGATGTCCGATGCACGACGATCCAGAATCTCCGCCAGACTCCGAAGTGCTGCAGTTCGTTGTTCAGGCTCGCAGCCCGCAAATTTTCGTTGGGAGACCCGCACTTGTTGGGCCATGGATGTCAGTGAGTTCATGTGGGCTCCAGTACCAGGTGGTCTCGGTGGACCAAGGCGTCATGATTTCTGGCATCGATGGGCGGGCGGCCAGCGATCCAATCTCGAGCCGCTGCAGCGCCACAGCTGATCATGCCGCGCCCGATGACGGCTCCCGTGAGGTCTTTCAGCTCAACCACAGCACCCCGCTCAAAATTGCCAGCCAAGCTCGTCACACCTGCAGCCAGCAGGGATGCTCGGCCCTTGCGAAGGGCTCGAACAGCACCATCGTCCAGCACCAAGCTTCCACGAGCGGGCGTTCCCCATGCCACCCATCGGCGTCGGGCACTGAGCCCAGTCTGGGCCACAAACCAAGTGCCTTCGTCCTCGCCAGACAGGACCCTGGGCAGTGCCGTTTCGTCCAAGCCTGATGCGATGATGGCGTGGCACCCTGAGCGCACCGCAATGTGGGCGGCCTCCACTTTTGTTTGCATGCCGCCGCGGCTCAACTCAGACTTGTGGGCCGACATCTCAAACCCACTCCAGTCTTCCTCCACCCGGTGAAGGATCTGCGCGTCGGGGTGTTCGTTGGGGTCTCGCTCAAAGAGACCGGGCACATCGGTCAGCAACACCAAGAGGTCCGCCCCCAGCTTGCTCGCAAGAATCGCGCTGAGCCCATCGTTGTCTCCGAACACCGGTGAGTGTTGGTCCACCATCTTCAATTCCGCGATCGACACCGCATCGTTCTCGTTGATGATGGGTACCACACGGTGCTTCAACAGACGCAACAAGGTGTTTCGTATGTTGAGGTACCGTGCGCGATCATCGAAATCGCCGGTGGCCACCAAGACCTGCCCTACGTCTACACCGTGGGCGCCAAAATGATCGGCATACATCGCCATCAACTGAGACTGCCCGACCGCTGCCGCAGCCTGGCGATTCACTATAGAGCGGACTGGCAGAGCCATTCCAAGCTGGTGCGCCCCCAAACCCACAGCACCGCTGCTTACCAGCAACACTTCGCGGCCATCGTCATGAAGCTGAGCCATCACGCCGACCAATGCCGCCAAGCGTTCGCTATCCAGGCCACCAGCGGCATCGCTCACGGCCCGAGTGCCCAGCTTGATGACTACCCGTCGAGCATTGGCAATCAAGGGTCGTGGGGTTGAAGGCGGCATGGGCCCCTACCTAATTGGTCCCCACAGATATCGTCATCCGTGGATGATGGTTCCCACATGCTCGCCGGCGAGGGCCCGGG
>CAWVVG010000577.1:0-2262 GCA_963932775.1 uncultured bacterium | reverse complement strand
GTGGAGCGTGGCGATAGCCGTCGGTTTCGAACACAATCACAAGAGTTAACATCAGTGGGGACGCCCGTGATTCACGTATTCGGTGGCGCCGAACCGGGAATTCAATAGAGTAGGGGCCGGAGGTTGTTTTGATGCGCCAGCGGACCGGTAGGATGAGCCCTTTCACGATGATTTTGATTGTTGTGTCTGTGGTCGCTGTGATTTTTGTGAAGCGGTTTGGCCCTTACTATTGGGACTTCTGGCAGATGAAGGAAATTACCAAGACCACCGCTCGGACCTGGAGGGTTCTTGGCCGTCAGATGGCCGATGAGAAGCTCTCCTACATGATGGAGGACCGGAATCTTGCGGATTACATCGACCCGTCGTTTTGTGATCTCTCCAACGCCACAAATGGCCGACGTGTGCATTGCAGTTGGGAGGTGGATGTGTACTACCCATTTTCGGACACCATTCGGACGCTTTCTTTCGAGACAGAGCATGTCACGTCCATGGACGACTAAGGACCTTCGAGCTATTTATGAGCCCGACCCGGGGTAGGGTCGGAGGGAAGCGTCGATGACACGCACGACCGGAATGAACGGGGTCGAAGTTGGACGAACACTCGATCGGTTGGCCACCCAAATCGTAGAGCAGCTTGGTGTTCCCACCGACTACTCATTGGTTGGCATTGTTACCGGTGGGCATCCCATTGCAGAGCGGCTTGCCAATCGAATTGAGCGCTCTACAGGCATGCGCCCGCCCACTGGCACCGTCGACATCACCTTGTACCGCGATGACCTCTACACTGGACTGGAGAAGCCGGTCCTCGGTGAGACAAAGCTGCCACCCAAGCTGACGGGCCAAGACATTGTCCTGGTCGATGATGTCCTGTTCACTGGACGGACCGTGCGGGCGGCACTCGATGTACTCAATGACTATGGGCGACCTCGGTCAGTGAAGCTCGCGGTGCTGGTAGATAGGGGGCACCGTGAGTTGCCCATTGCTGCCGACTTCGCAGGCCGGACCATATTGACGGACAAATCGGACATGGTGAAGGTCGTGATCGCTGAAGATGACACCGGGGAGGACATGGTCCAGGTTATCCCAGGAAAGGGTTTTGAGTCATGAATCGAAAGGACTTATTGGGGCTTCGGGACCTGACCCGAGACGAAATCGTTGAGATTCTCGACACCGCTGAAAAATTTAGAAATGTGTCAGAGCGTCGCATCAAGAAGGTGCCCACCCTCCGGGGGCGCACCGTCGTGACTTTCTTTATGGAGAACTCTACGCGCACCCGCATGAGTTTCGACCTCGCAGCCAAGCGGCTCAGTGCGGATACTCTCGGATTTTCGGCATCATCGAGCGCCACTCAAAAGGGCGAGACATTGATGGATACGGCCCGCAACATCGACGCGATGAAGCCGGATGCCATCATTATTCGCCACTCCGCAGCCGGATCACCTCATATGCTGGCCAAGGAATTTTCTTGGTCTGTGATCAACGCAGGTGATGGCATCAATGAGCACCCCAGCCAGGCGTTGTTGGACATGCTTACGATGCGGGACCACTTGGGTAGCCTTGAGGGCAAGACAGTGGCCATCGTGGGCGATGTCTACCACAGCAGGGTGGCCCGTTCGAATATCTACGGTCTGACCACGATGGGTGCCAAGGTGGTCGTCGCTGGTCCCGGTACAATGTGTCCTCCTTCGATGGCTCACCTGGGTGTGGAAGTGAGACACAGCATCGACGAGGTCATCGATGATGCCGATGTGATCATGATGCTACGCATTCAGCGAGAGCGCTTGCAGCCTGGAATGATGTCGACGGTCAACGAGTACAGTCGGTTCTATGGGCTGGACATGGAGCGACTGCGACGGGCCCACCCCGACGTGCTGGTCATGCACCCAGGCCCCATCAACCGAGGGGTCGAGATGACTCCAGAAGTGGCCGATGGGGAACAGTCGGTCATTCTCGAGCAAGTCACCAACGGCGTCGCTGTTCGGATGGCTCTGCTGTATCTATTGCTCAGTGGTGAGCCCATGGGAGACGATGAACATGGAAGCTGAGATCATTGTCTTGAGAGGGGGCCGTGTTGTGTGCCCTGCGAGCCAGATCGACCTCGTCACCGACGTTTGGATTCGCGATGGCAAGATCGCGGGAGTGGGCGAATTGGCATCCGGCATTACCGGCCGAGAAATCGATTGCACTGGCAAGATTGTTGCCCCCGGATTTACCGATCTCGGTGCGGAGCTGTGCGACCCCGGAATCTGCTGGAGGGAAGAC
>CAWVVG010000576.1:0-2266 GCA_963932775.1 uncultured bacterium | reverse complement strand
GTGATTGGCTCTTCATGTGACGCATTCTCGTCCTCCGAAGATAATGAATGCGATGATGCGTGGTCCAGTGGGGGATGGGGCCTTTCCTATTACTACGATGCGACTGTGTACCAGACCATTTCTTCGGGCGACACTTGGTATATGTTGGTTCAAGGTGCCTATGACGAATCATACGAAACCGAGTTTGGAGAGTTTGATGCCAGTATCGAAGGGGTTGCTGCCTCATACTGCGATGATGAGGCCCCTACAATTCCTCCCATGGAGTTCTAAGTATCGAGGAGGTTGCTGGCTCATACTGCGGCTGAACCTCCTTTAGCAGCACAAACTGATTTCGGCCCCAGGGGACTACCTCTGGGGCCGCATCGTTTCAGGAGCACCGGAAAGCACATGGCCATTCTCCTCGCAGTCTTTCTGACCCTCACTGTGATGGCTGTGATGTTCTCCGTCATACCGATTGCACCGGGACCTCCCTTCGCGGTGGTGGCCATCTTGTTGATTCCACTGTGGCCCGACATGGCCGCTCACACCGATGGCCTCACGTGGTGGGTTGCGGGTACGGTGGCTGCATTGGGGCTTGTCATTACCATCATTGACTTGGCTTCCCCTTGGCTGGCGAAGCTGTATGAGGGTGCGCTGGGCAAGAGCAGCCGAGGGGCAGCCATCGGGTCTGTGGTGGGCTTGATGACCGGTTTAATGCTCAGCATTATGACCGGGTGCTTTGGTATTGCCGTTCCCTTTCTTGCGGCTCTTCCAGTTCCCCTGATGCTGGTCACTCCATTTGTGGGTGCGCTGATCGGGGAGAGCATGGTCGAAGCGCCAGAAGGCGAGAAGAGGCCAGAGCGTTCATCGCGAATCATGCGTTCTGCGTTCGTTCAGTGGCTCGGACTGCTGACGACCATTGTGCTGAAGGTGGGCTACAGTTTGTTGGTGATGCCCATTGGGCTTTGGCTGGTCGCACGATCCTGGATTTGATCCTCGCCAGTGAGAAGCGGACAGGGTACCCTTCGGTTTAGAATCCAAAAAGCGAAGGTTTCACCAGCAGTGTCAGTCGATCAAGACAATCCTACCGGCCTTCTGGCTACCCTCCGTGGGTGGCTCGGGGGGGCTGAGTCTGAGGATACCTCAGGTGCTGAAGGTGCGGATATCATCGCTTTTGAAGGCGCGGCGCAAGAGGACGAGCAACCAAACTTGTTCGCTGTGGATCCAGCGTGGCCGGTGGTCACTGGATCCTGGGTTTCAGGTCACAATGCGTCAGGGGTGGACCCAGAGGAGCTTCGAAGTGAAGTAATGGGAGCCATCGGTCAGATGCGGGGAAGCGTGCAGACCGGTGGAGATCGAATGTTTCTTTCCGCCTTGTATGCCCAGCTCGGCGATCGAAGTCTGGGCCTTCCAGACTTTCCCGAGACACCGCTTCGTCTCGATCAGTTGGTCCAGGAAGAAGAACCAAACTCTCAGCAGGTCATGCGGTGTATTGAAGGCGACCCAAAGCTCGTAGGTCGTGTTTGGGGTCGGGCTCGATCCGCACGATTTCCATCGGCGCCTTCCAGCCTAGATATGGCGGTAAGTCGCATTGGAATCGTTGAGGTGTGGCGTCTGAGCCTCGAAACGGCATTGGACAACCTTGAGATTCGTCCGGGTCCCTACAAAGTGATTGCGGATGGGATGCGACTGCATGGGTCGCTCGTCGGAGAGGTTACCGCTGGTCTTGCTGGACAGAACCGCAGTCAAGGCTTCATGGCGGGTCTGCTCCACGATGTGGGAATGCTGTTGATACTTCAGGCCGCGAGTCAAAATGATGCGGAACTCAGCACTGTTACGAGCGTTATTGACCAACATCATGCCGCTATATCGGTGCTCATCGTGGATGCCTGGCACCTGGATCGCTCAATCATTCCTGCGGTCGCTTTCCATCACAATCCAAATGTCAACAACGCGGGCCCCCGAGATCTCGCTCGTTTGTTGGCGCTGGCAGACATTGCGGTCGATGGAGAACTGGACAGGCGTGCTGGACGAAACAGCAATTTCATTTCAGCCATCGCCAGGTTTACCCGTTCAAGGGTGCTGGCGAGCAAGGCCTTGAATCTGGCTGCCACGGCCATTGATAGGCAGGAAAAGAACTCCGAATAAACCGATCAGTATGTCAGAAACGCACACTATGGAGGCATTCTGAGCTACCATTTGTGCGAAACGGGTATTGTCTGAGTCGCAATTATGGACCATCTTACTGGTGAACACACACCGGAGGTTCACATGCGTGCTTTGCTCG
>CAWVVG010000575.1:0-2267 GCA_963932775.1 uncultured bacterium | reverse complement strand
TGTTCCCCGCTGTTCCACGCTCCGTGGCACACAAGATCTCCATCATTCCCCACAGGACACCATGGCTCACATCATAGCTGTCTCCAATCAAAAAGGTGGGGTCGGCAAGACCACCACTGCTGTCAACCTTGCCACGGCACTTGCGCTCGAAGACCATACGGTCTTGCTCGTAGACCTTGACCCCCAGGGGAATGCCTCCAGCGGCCTCTCTGTTCCCAAGTCAGAAGTGAATGTTGGCGTGGCCGACGTGCTCCTTGGATTTCGAGACCTTCCCGATGTGGTGGTTCCGACCTGCGTGGATGGTCTGCACCTCTTGCCCGCCACCCGCGAGCTCATTGGACTCGAAATCGAGCTGGTTGAAGCCAGCCGGCGGGAGTATCGACTCAAGAAGGCACTGGATGCTTTTTCGGGGCCATATGACTTTGTCATTATCGATTGTCCGCCCGCTCTGAACATGCTCACCATCAACGCGCTCGCCGCTGCAAACGGTGTGCTGATTCCTGTGCAGGCCGAGTATTATGCGATGGAGGGCCTCTCTGAGTTGCTTCGCGCCATGAATCAAATTCAGAAGGGTGGTCTCAATCGAGGCCTTGTTCGAGAGGGCATCTTGTTGACCATGGTGGATCGACGTACCCGCCTGTGCCGGGATGTGGCTGAACAGCTTCGTGAAGTATTCGGTGAGGAGGTCTTCCAGACCGAGATTCCCCGAAATGTCCGCTTGGGAGAGGCTCCCAGCTTTGGTAAGCCTGTGCACTCCTACGACCCCTTGTGTCGTGGAGCTGTGGCCTACACCAATTTGGCGCTCGAGTTTCTGGCTCGAAAGGCCAAGAAAGAGCAAACGGATGGGGACACCAGTACCCAGGCCTCCCAGACCACCCCGATTCGCTCCATGGAGGCATCATGAGTCAGTCTCGTCTCGGTCGGGGCCTTGCCGCATTGATCCCGTCCGACATTCTTGAGACCCCGGGTCGCCCGGCCAAGATTTCGCTCACCGGTGAGCGTGGTGCTCTCCGGATGGTGCCCCTCGACCAGGTGCGCCCGAACCCAGAGCAGCCGCGGATGCGCTTCAATGCCAATGAGCTTGAGAGTCTGGCATCATCTATTTCCGAGCATGGTGTGATCACGCCCCTGTTGGTTCGGTCCGATAAGGCTGGTGGCTACGTGCTCATCGCAGGAGAGCGTCGCTTGCGGGCCTCGGGTCTGGCCGGCCTCGACGAGGTGCCTGTGTGGGTGCATGACTCCGTGTCTGCTACTGCACAGCTCTTGCTCGCCCTGGTTGAGAACATTCAGCGCGAAGACTTGGATGCGCTCGAGACGGCCTTGGCCTATCAGCGCCTCATCGAGGACTTCAAGCTTACTCAAGGCGAAGTCGCCAGACGGGTTGGAAAGGACCGAACCACCGTTGCAAATGCGGTGCGCTTGCTTCGTCTCCCGGAGTTTGTCCTCATTGAGCTCCGCGAGGGCTCCATTAGTGCTGGGCACGCCAAGGCGCTGTTGTCCTTGGCGGACAATGCACAGATGAAAAAGGCACTGGTCGAGATCGTAGAGAAGTCGTTGTCTGTACGCGGGGCCGAGCGTTTGGTTCAGCGAATGGTGTCCGGACAACGCGCCTCCAAGGCTCAGCCAGCGATGTATCGGCACGCCACCGCCCTGCTCACCTCGACTTTGGGAACCAGGGTCAAGATTGAGACCAAAGCTCGTGGCGATCGGGGACGCATTGTGATCGACTACCACTCGAAAGAAGACCTCACCCGATTGGTCGATTGGCTGGCACGCACAGATTCTGCGGCGGGTATCGGATGAAGGGAAAGGCTCCTGAACCACCCCTCACTGTGATGGGTCCAGGAACCCATTGGGACGGGGATCTTACGTTTGAGGGCCGTGTTCGGGTGGATGGTCACTTTGAGGGACGTCTTTACACCGAGGATGTGCTGGAGGTGGGGACCGAAGGTCGCATCGAAGGGGAAATCGATGTCGCCCGTGCCATCATCTCAGGAACGGTCGTGGGCCAAGTTCGGGTCCGCGACACCCTGGTAATCGAGAGCTCGGCTCGCCTCAGCGGGCACCTGGATGCTGGGGTGGTCGAAGTGCGACCCGGAGCCGCTGTAGACTGTGTGGTTCGCATAACGGGCGTTGCGGATGCCTTCTGAGCGGCCCTTTGTTTTGGTCATAGCCGGAGGCACGGCGAGCGGAAAGAGCAGCATTGTGTCTCGCTTTGTTGCGGCGACGGGTGCGGCCCATTTAAGCCATGACCGGTATTATTTTGA
>CAWVVG010000574.1:0-2268 GCA_963932775.1 uncultured bacterium | reverse complement strand
CACCCAAAGCCGATGACTCCACCCATGACGGCGCAGCCAGCGTGGTCGACAACGCCGACGGTGGCGCGCCATCCGACACCGGCACCAACATTGGCAGCAGCGACAGCGGCGATAGCGGCACCGACGAGCCGGACCTCACCGGCCTCAACGGGCGGGTCATCGATCCCCCTTTGGCGGCCATCGATTTCTCTGCACTGAACCTGGATGGCAGTGCGCGAGACCGTTCCGACCTGATCGACCGGCGAACCGTCATGTGGTTCTACCCGGCGGCAGGGACCTATGGTTGAACGGTAGAGGGTTGCGGGTACCGCGACCTACAAGACAGCTTTGATGACTTAGACGTACAGGTCATCGGAGTCAGCTTCAATGCTGTGGACGACCTCGCGGCATGGGCCGAAGAGGAATCCTTTGAGTTCGAGCTTTGGAAGGACACCAACAAGTCACTCGCCGTTCACTACGGCGCCGCGGCGGATACCGGTGCCGCCTTCCCACAGCGAATCACCGTGGTCCTCGATGAAGAAGGACAACAACTCCTCAGCTACGACGTGGGCTTCGGATTCGGTACACACCCGGCTCAAGTCTTGGACGACCTCAGAAGCATGTGGGGCGACTAAGCGCCCTGAGCTAGGCTCGCCTGAACCCCTTCATTCGCCAAGGCGTCCGCCCGTTCATTTTCGGCGATGCCTACATGACCTGCGACCCAATGAAGGTGCACATTCCGACCCACCAGTCGATCCCGCAGCCCCATGACCAGTTCGGTGTTTGACTTCGCCTTCCACCCGAGCTCGAGCAGACCAAAGGTGTACTTGGAGTCGGTACAAACCTCAGCCCGACCGGTGGGCGGAAAGCCCGCCTCATCGAGAAGGTCCAACGCCAAACCGATGGCGGACAGCTCGCCTATATTGTTGGTGGCTACACCGAGCGCAGCGAAGCGCTCATGAACCGTACCATCCGGCAGCTTCAACACAGCGCCAGCTCCGGCGGCACCCGGATTCCCTTTGCAAGCCCCATCGGTAAAGCACACCGCTGAGGTAGGCGCAAAACTCTGCAGCAAGCGGTCCGCCGACTCACGGGCAGCAGCCGCCTGCGCTTGGGTGCGTTTTCCTGCGGAACCAAAGCCCGAGCCCTTGCTCTTTTTCGCCGGACTCGCATCCGCCGAGATTCCTTCAGGCAAGTCGATTGGGTCACACGGTTTTCGCTTGAGGTTCCCCTCACCGGCTCGATAAATTTTCGCCCCGGCCTTGTCCGAGTACCGAATTGGGACACGCCCACTCTCGATCACAAGGTTTCCGCCGTCGTGGACCTGGGCCCACACAGTCTTGCTTTTGAACTCTACTTCAACCCACAACATCTATGGCTCCACTCGGAAAGACTCGCCTGTGGCGACCTCAAATTCATACAAAGAGTGGTTGTAGCAACCCACGCTACATCCCGCCCCAAACATTCCTTCTCGGTGCTGCTGAACCGCCTCCGATCCCCACAACTCACGGAGAGGCGTCTCGAAGACATTGCCGACCTTCAGCCCCTCTCCACCCCATACGCAACAGGGCAGCAGGTCACCCTCATATGTGATGCCGAACTGGTCGATAAGACCCAAACATCGGACAGGCCCTTCGCGGCCCCCGTGGTATTCCAGTCCAGACTCGTAGTACGGACCCCTGGCAGCCACTTCCAAATCGGTGTTCGCGATGTGGGCCACAGCCACCCGCCACTGTTCCTTCTCATCTTCCGTGGTGAGGTACAGGTCCGGAGCATCATTGACCGGCCAAAAATCAAACTTGGTACCCATGGAGCAAGCCAGATCGTGAACGGCCGTGAGCTCTGCCACATTGGTCCGCGTCACCACAAAGTAAATGCTGGTGGAGATGTGGGGGGCTTCTTTGTGCACACGCTTGAGGCCGGCCATGGTCCGCTTCCACGCCCCCTTTTGCCCACGGATCACATCGTGGGTAGCCGACATGCCGTCGATGGAGAAGCTGAGTGAGTCCACACCACTGCCGAGCAACTCGTCGAATCGCTTCTCAATGAGCGTACCGTTCGTCGTAATGTTCACGCTGAGACCACGGGCCTTCGCTTCCGCCACAGCAACGAACAAGTCGGGATGGATAAACGGCTCGCCTCCGGTGATCACCAAGGTCTTGGTCCCGATGGCAACGGCTTCGTCGAGCAAGGGTACAAGCTTGCCTTGAATGTCCATATTCACGGTGCCTTCCCATAAATCACAGAAAGAGCATCTCAGGTTGCAGCCGCGATTAATGAGCAAGAGCA
>CAWVVG010000573.1:0-2274 GCA_963932775.1 uncultured bacterium | reverse complement strand
CCCCTGCCCGAACTCCCGTCGATAGCGTGAATCACTGACCCAGGCTCCATCGATGCCCCACCGAACCACCCCATCGTCCGCACCGCCGAGCACCAGCACCTCTCCCCGAAGATCATCGCCCGTTTCTGGAGCAAGGACTGAGGCTGAGGCTGTACCCAAGGGGCCCCAGGCCCGGGCCTGGGGGCGAAACCCTTGACCGCTCCACACCTCGGGTGTCACTACCAGAGTGGACCGTTTACCCAGAGGAAGCCTCGCTGGAAGTCCAACTTGGGTGTGACCGCTATGAATCCCCACCTCAGGGAACAACAGCCGAGGAGCGCGCTCATTGAGAGGCACGCGCAGCCATGGAATCGGCAGAATTGGCGTAGAGCAGACTTCTACGACGGCCTTCTTTGCCACAACCGACTCCCTTAGGGTGCCTTCAGCATGACTGGCACGAATGGCCCATAGGGGCTTGGAGCATGTGCATGGGGTCCAGACCAGGTCCTCCAAAACAAAGTCGGAGGTCTCTCGATTGAACTCTATGAATCTCGCATCAATGCGATGATTCAAGACTCTCACCTGGACTGATCCATCCGCAGTCACCTTTTCAGGCGTAATCTTGAGCGCATCTGCGCGGATCTCAATGTTTTCTTCCGCCGAATCATCCCCGCGGGCCACTGGCGCCCAGGCCAGGAATGCGACCGCCCAGAGTCCTCCCGTCACGGAGCGCCGACCAGCTCCCGAACCGCGCCAGCCAAGAAAACACTACCGGCAACGATGACCAGCCCACCGTCGCCCCGGGCCACGTCCAGCGCGTCCTCGATGGGGCCAGCAGGCAATACGGGTACTTTTACGTCAATGAGCTGCTTGGCAAGATCACCGGCTAAAATTGCTCTGGGGTGACTGCAATGAGTAGTGATGACCCGGTCGACCTGACCCGCCAACGGTCCGAGCATTGCGCGGGGGTCCTTGTCGTTGCATGCACCCATCAACAGCGTCCGAGGCCCATCCCGCGGGATGGAACGGAGGTGTGTGGCCAAAGCCACCGCACCCTGAACATTGTGGGCACAGTCCAGAAGAAGACCCGGCTCCACTTCCTCTAGCCGGCCAGGGTGGGCCACCTCATTGAGCCCCTTGAGTATGTGGGACCAATCTGGAATTGGGAACCTGTCCTGAATCTCCGCGAGAAGGGTAAGCGCCACACCCGCGTTGAGTACTTGGTGGTCACCGGTAAGGCCCACGCGGACGCCATGCTCGGACCGACCGGCATGGAACCAACTGAACAAGCCATCCCGCCCGGGCTCTACACGCCATGCATCCTCGTTGGCGATCAACGGAGCGCTCCGCTCTGCAGCGATGGACCGCACCACCCGCATGGCATCCCCCGGCAATGAGCCGACGACGACCGGCCTGCCCGTCTTGATGATCCCCGCCTTCTCTCCAGCAATTCCAGCCAAATCCGACCCCAGCTGGTCGGTGTGGTCCATGCCGATGCTGGTGATGGCCGTAATCATCGGGTCTACAACATTTGTGGCGTCAAGGCGGCCACCAAGACCGACCTCCACCACAATCACGTCGAGCTCTTGGTTTGCGAAGTGCAAGAAGGCCGCAGCAGTCATCAGCTCAAAATAGGTCAGCACTCTGTCGATGGGAACAAAGTCATCAAGTCCAGCCGCCCAGCGCTGCCGAGCACCATCGACCTGCTCCAGCAAGATATTGAGGTGCGAGTCAGAGATGGGCATGCCATCTACATGAATGCGCTCGTTGATGTGCTGCAGGTGTGGGCTGGTATACTCGCCGACCCGATAGCCTGCGGCCCGCAAGACTGACCCCGTCAGGCGCACCGTACTGCCCTTTCCATTGGTTCCCGCCACATGAATGACTGGCACAGCCTTATGGGGTGAACCCAGCGACTCCAGGAAATGGGACATGCGCTCCAGACCCATACGAATCCCGAAGCGTGCCAGCGAACTGAGTGTCGGGTGGTCTCTCAAACCGGATCCTGGAGCAAGCGTAGGCACCGAGCCAGTGTCTCTCTCATCTCGTGGCGCGGCACGATGCGGTCAACCATCCCGTGTTCCACAAGGTACTCGCTCGTCTGAAAACCCTCAGGGAGCGATTCACCGATGGTCTGCTCAATGACCCGAGGGCCCGCAAACCCAATCAACGCATTGGGCTCTGCCAGAATTAGGTCGCCGAGCATGGCGAAACTGGCCGCCACGCCACCGGTCGTGGGGTGGGTCAGGACAGAGATATACGGCTTCTTCGCCACATCCCGGAGTCGGGCAAGCG
>CAWVVG010000572.1:0-2280 GCA_963932775.1 uncultured bacterium | reverse complement strand
GCCCTCGAGTTCGATGGGTGTGAGCTCATTCAGAAGCCAGTGAAGCTCGACCGACTTTGGAGACTCATTCGTTCGGTTTGAGCCTGGCCCAGCTGGGCGGATGCGAACGCCCGTCACCACCGCGCGCGGCGATGGGTTGAGTGGATAGTGGCTCGGCAGGCCCAGTGGACTGTCGCCGAACACGGATCAGTTCGCCAAGGATGCTCACAGCGATTTCTTCTGGAGTCTCGGCCCCAATGTCGAGACCAACGGGTGCGGACAGCTTGGAGAATAAGCGCTCATCCATACCGGTTGCGCGGAGGCGGACAAAGAACTTCGCTACCTTGCTTCGACTTCCAATCATTCCCAGCCAGCCAAAAGAGCGAGGCAGGATTGATTCGACCAATGATTGGTCGAGTTGGTGACTGTGGGTGACGATTAGGTGGTAGGCCGAGTCACCCCACGGCATGGCATCCAAGTGCCGTATGGGGTCAACGGGTTTCACGTCGATGTCGGCATCGAACAATTCGGGATCTGCGAATTCGTCTCTGTCATCGACGACTGTGACCCGAAAGCCAGCGGCCGTCGCGAGGCGTGCCGTAGCGCTCCCCACATGTCCTGCTCCATAGATTACCAAATCCAAAGTGGCCTCCAATGATTCTATGTATGCCTCCACTGCTCCTCCACAGCACATCCCTAAATCTCGGGTCAAGTGTGCGGCGAAGCGAACCGGAGCACCCGTCCTAATGCAGTCCAAAGCTTGCTCAATCAAACGATACTCGAGGGTTCCGCCACCTATAGTGCCGACAATCTGGCCGTCCCCGTAAACAAGCATACGGGAGCCCGAGCTGCGCGGTGCGGAACCGGCGATACCGATGATGGTCACGAGTGCAGCAGGAGTTCCGGATTCCGCGGCTTTGGCCGCCGCCAAAATTACCTTCACAGGCCGACTCTCAGCCGGACGCGACTCAGTGAAGCGGCGCAACCTTGGACGGTGTCGGCCCAACTCCAGGCACACACGTCACCATTGTCGACAACCCGGTCCCCCTCCACCCAAACGTGTCGGACGTTGGCCGGTGTCTGAGCATAGACGAGCGACCCCGCGGGGCTGCCCCCGCCCAAGCTGTGGGGCATGACGGGGTCGAGGGCGATGATGTCGGCGGTGGCGCCAGCGATGATGTCTCCGCCGCCCGTTCCAAGTACATTGGCACCTTGGCGTGTAGCCATGTTCAGCAATGCTTCTGCAGGCAGCGCCGAGGCACCGTGCACTGGCTTCTGCATCAAGGCTGCGAGCCGCATCTCGGCGAACATGTCCATCCGGTTGTTGCAAGGTGCACCATCCGACCCGATCACACATATGGCACCCGCATCGAGCAGCGCCGGTATGGGCGCGATGCCGCTAGCGAGCTTGAAATTGGAGCCGGGGCAGTGGGCTATGGCCGTCTGCGTCTGTGCCAGAAGGCGAAGCTCGTCTGTCGTGAGGTGGATGCAATGGGCCAAGACCACATCCGGCCCGGTCATGCCGATGGAATCCAGATAGGTGACGTTGTCCATCGAGGTCAGTGAGCGAACGAGCTCCACCTCGGACAGATTTTCTGAAGCGTGACTGTGGATCAGGCATCCGGAGGATCGGGCTGCAGCAACCGTTTCGGTCAGGAGGGTCTCGGTACATGATGGAACAAACCGAGGCGCGAAGGCGTATCGGAGCCGACCTTTCCCATGCCACCGGTCTCGAAGGTCACAGCTGGTCTGAAGCGAAACATCGGTGCTCTCCGAGAGGCCGGCCTCGTTCTCGCGGTCCATCATTGCCTTGCCGATGTGGGCATGAATACCGGCTTCTTTGGCGGCTTGAAACACGGCATCCGTATGGCGGACACTGGCCATATCGAGGATGGCCGTGGTCCCTCCCAAAAGCATCTCGGTCAAACCCAGCCGCGCAGACCAATAGGCGCTTTCCTCATCGTGAGCAGACTCGAGTGGCCAGATTCGGTTTCTGAGCCAATCCAGGAGGGCCAAGTCGTCAGCCATTCCCCGGAACAGAGTCTGGATAAGGTGCGTGTGGGCCTGAACAAAGCCTGGGACGAGCCATAACCCTGTGACATCCAGGTCTTCGGCGCCATCCACAGAATGACCCGGTGGTAAAACTGCAGCAATTTTACCGTCAGAAATCAGTATATCGGCTTGGTAGCCAGCATATTGACCCGACTCATCACTGTTGGTAACGACCGTGCCGCCTCGTAGAACCTCACTCATCGGATAAGCATAGCTCGATGGCGGCGTTGCTTGCGCTCGCTTAGCTAC
>CAWVVG010000571.1:0-2282 GCA_963932775.1 uncultured bacterium | reverse complement strand
AGCATCGAGCTTCAAATCGATGGTCCGGTGGCCACCCTCACCCTGCACAATCCAGATGCACGGAACGCGATGAGCGTGGGGATGATGGCGGACCTAGTGTCTGCGGTTGAGACACTGCGGGGTTCACCCCCAGTGGCAGTCTTGTTGACTGGGGCAGGGGACGCAGGCTTCTGTGCCGGCGGGGATCTTCGGGAAGTGCGGGCTCATCTGATGGACGAAGCTGCCGCCGTTGGGATGCCTGTTGTGATGGGAGATGCCTTGGATGCCTTGGCCAGTCTGCCATCGGTGGTGGTGGCCGCGGTGGAAGGGGCGGCGCTTGGCGGTGGGGCAGAGCTTACAACTGTGGCTGACTGGGTCGTGGCTGGCGAGTCTGCGACAATCGGTTTTGTTCACGCGGCCCTTGGGGTATCGCCTGGATGGGGAGGCGGTGGGCGGTTGCTTCGTCGCATCGGTCGCAGTCGGGCCACTGAGGTCTTGCTGACGGCTCGCCGGTATCAAGGTGATGCCGCCCTCAAGGTCGGTCTGGTCGATGCGGTGGTGGCCGACGGCCAGGCAGTACAGGCGGCACGGGACTGGCTGGGGACGATTACCCGCTTCCCTGCGGCATCGATCCGAGGAATCCTCGAGATCATTCGGAGTGCGGACCATGGTGCTGAGGCGCTGACTCTGGCAGAGCGCAGGGCGTTTGAGCGGCTGTGGGCTGGGCCCGACCACATGGCAGCCCTTCAGGGCGTGGACGCCGGACAGTGAGCGTGCTGTTTTGGCTGTTGGCCTGCGGGCCGAAGTTGGGCCCAGCCGTGGATGATGTGGGGCTTGACCCAACGTCCATGGCTACCGCCCGCCCTGCAGGGTTTGTCCACGACGGTTGGTTCGCAGATGAAACCCACGGTTTTGAGGTGCCGGTTTTAGAGGGGTGGGTTGCCGAACCGGGCCCTTCCTCTGGCTTGATGCGGCTGGCGATGCTCCATGTTCCAACCGATACGCGAATTGAATTCTGGACCTTTGAAGGCACCGACCTTCAGCCGCGGGTTCGAGAGGGGTGTACCTGGTCTTTCATGACTGAGGGCCGCCCACGTGGTGTGGCTTCCGATGTGCTGGTCGCCACCTGTGTTCCCGATGACCCAGAAGGTCGGCGGGTGTTTGGCACCATGTTCTGTGATGAAGCCCGAACCATGCAGATTGAGATTCACCCGCCCAATGATGCTTTGGTCGAGGGCAAGGAGGCGGCCGAAGTTGTGATTCGTCAGCTGCGCTGGTGAATCAGACCCGGCGGCGGGTGAGCGCGAAGAAGACGGGGAAGGTCAGCCAGAGCCACCGTCTTTGATTCCGAGGGGCTGATGCACACCCTCCACCGCTACAACCACTTTCACCCGTGGCATCGGTGCAGCCACCACCACCATCTTCTGTGGCGCAACCTCCGCTTCCGTCGGTGGCGCATCCAGTCGACGCGTAGCTGACTTCACCCAACCAGGCGTATCCGCCAAGCCAGTCCTCACTCGCCCCAGCAGGGGCGAAGGTCAGCTCCGTGAGGCCGAGTCCAGAGAAACCGGGAATCGCGAAGGTCATGTCGCCGAGCATGTCTCCAATGAGTCCACCGACCAAGCCGTTGAATACATTGCCGAAGCTTGCCTCGATCGTGGCACTGGCATCGGGCACAAAGTCGTTCGATGTCACCGCCGAATCAAAAGCATCTTCTCCGAGGGCGACCTCGATGCCCAGGAGGCCCGTCTCACCATCAAAGTTCAGGTCGATTCCGGCATCGACTTGAAGTCCCATGGTCAGTACCCTGGCATCCCTGTGGTCCAGTTCAGCCATGAAGTCTAGCCCAAGGTCCTTGACGAGTACGTTGACGTCATTGGCGCCCGCGTATTCCAGCGTGGGTGGGCTTTGGGGGCGGGTGTCGATCACCATGGGTTTGGCGTCGGGGAACAGTTCGTTGAATGCATCGCCAGCGAGGAGGCCGAGAATGGATGTGTCGATGGGGAACCCGAGTTCGTCGTCTACCGTGTAGCAGAGCAGTCCGGCTCGCCACAGCGCATACATCAGCTGATTGCCGAATTCATCGGAGAGCAGCAAGCCCGCTGCATAGTCGCCGGAGATGTCACCGGGTGCAGCAGCGATGGCAGGGGCATCTCCGCTGACGGCTTCAAATGTACCGTCGTCCCACTCGGCCACGCAGTCATTGGACTCTGCCGCCTGAGAGCGGCCATCCATGGTGAGGCGCATACCTTCGGGGCGAATGACCGCATCACTGGGTCGAGCGCTGATGGTAATGGTTGTTC
>CAWVVG010000570.1:0-2293 GCA_963932775.1 uncultured bacterium | reverse complement strand
AGGGGGGATTCCACGGGCTCAACGATGAGATGATGTGGAAAAGCGACATCGAACACTGGGATGGTGGCAACGGCATCGCTCCCGACATCGTGCCCTTTGGCGCCGGTATTCCCAAGCAAACCCGAAACCTTGTGGACTTCATCCCTCTCAATGACGCCGCGGCACTGCAGAGCATGTTCCGCGAGAAGGGAGAACAGATTGCAGCGGTGTTGTTGGAACCCATCATGGGCAACTGCGGGAGCATAGCGGCGACCGGAGAGTGGCTGCAGTCACTCCGCGACACCTGTACCCGTCACGGCTCGATGCTGATTATTGACGAGGTCAAGACTGGCTTTCGGGTCGCTCTCGGCGGCGCCCAAGAGTTGTACGGCATTCATGGGGACCTCACAACCTACGCAAAGGCCATGGGCAATGGCTACCCCGTCGCCTGCTTTGGGGGCTCCGCTGAGGTGATGGATGTCATTGGGGCCAATGGTGGCGTAGTTCACGGAGGCACCTATACGGCCAACCTGGTGGCCCTCAGCGCCGCCAATGCCACCGTAAAAATACTCACCGAGACCGATGCGCTTGAGACGGTAGACCGTGTGGGTACCGCCATTCAAAGCCTGCTGGGGCGTGTGTTTACCGCCGCTGGAATCGCCCACGGTTTCGCTGGCCCTCCCTCGATGTTTGGCATTCACTTTGGCGACCATATCCCTGCGAACTACCGAGACTGGAAGACCACTGATTCAGACCTGTACACTGCCTTTGCTTGGCGACTGATCGCCAACGGAGTGATGCTCGAGCCGGACTCTCGTGAGCCTTGGTTCATCTGTGAATCCCACCGTGATGTAGACTTGGGGTGGCTCGAAGATGTGGCCACGCGGTCCATGGAAGAAGCCAAGAGGAGTACATGACCATCCAAGACGATGAGCCAACCTACGACTGCATCATCATTGGAGGTGGGTCTGCGGGATGTGTGTTGGCCAACAGACTGAGCGAGGATCCCTCCACCCGGGTCCTGTTACTCGAGGCTGGCCGACGTGACCACCGCCTGGACTTTCGCATTCAGATGCCAGCCGCCCTCACGTACCCCCTAGCAAGCAAGACCTACAACTGGTGGTATGACTCCGGCCCGGAGCCCCACCTGAATGGTCGGCAGATCTACCAACCCAAGGGCAAGGTCCTGGGTGGTTCCAGCACCATCAACGGCATGATTTTCATCCGCGGAAACCCCATGGACTTCGACCGATGGGCCGAGGGCGATGGCCTGGAGGACTGGAGCTACGCCCATGTCCTGCCCTACTTTAAGCGCCTCGAGAATCGGATCATTGGGGGAGACGATTACCGGGGCACCGACGGACCTCTGCACCTGACAACACCCGACTGCGACGGCCCCCTCACCCAAGCCTTCTTCGCGGCAGCAGCGGAGGCTGGCTACCCGCTCACCGACGATGTGAATGGCTTTCAGCAAGAGGGCTTCGGGAGATTCGACCGCACCACATTCCGAAGCCGGCGCTGGAATGCAGCCCGTGCCTACCTCCATCCTGTCATGGCCCGCACAAACCTCACGGTTCGTACCGGCGTTCTGGTTCGCCGCATCGTCTTTGAGGGAACCCGGGCTGTGGGCGTGGAGACATCAACCGGGAACAAGACCAACGTCATCCGGGGGGGTGAGATCATTTGCTGCGGAGGGGCCATCAACTCCCCTCAGCTGCTTCAACTCTCCGGGGTGGGCGACACGAAGCTTCTGGAGTCCAATGGCATTGACGTGGTCCACCACAGCCCCGGTGTGGGCGAGAACCTGGAGGACCACGCAGAGGTATATGTCCAGCACGCCTGCAAACAGCCCGTCAGCCTCTACCCGGCATTGAGTTGGTGGCGGCAACCATGGATTGGCGCTCAGTGGCTGTTTGGACGGCGGGGCATTGGTGCAAGCAATCACTTCGAATCGGGTGGCTTTATCCGCAGCAACGCAGAAGTTTCCTATCCAAACCTGCAGTACCATTTCCTCCCCGTCGCAATTCGGTACAACGGCACCAGCGCACTGAAGGGCCATGGGTACCAGGTCCATGTGGGGCCTGTTCGGAGCGATGTGCGCGGGCATGTGCGAATCCGCTCGTCGGACCCCACCGAGCATCCGGAGATCGTCTTCAACTACCTATCCACGGAACAGGACAGAAAGGAATGGGTTGAGGCGATTCGCTGCACACGCGCCATCCTGAGTCAGCCTGCACTGGAACCATTTCGGGGAGAGGAGCTGGCACCGGGACCCGCGGTTCAAACGGACGAGGAAATCTTGGCCTTCGTAGAG
>CAWVVG010000569.1:0-2298 GCA_963932775.1 uncultured bacterium | reverse complement strand
TCATTGCTTTGGGGCTTTCTTGCAGCTCAGATAAGGGGGTGACGATTCACAATTCAGCGCCCAATGTTTCGCTGTATGAACCCTTAGATGGAAGCTCTCACGGGATAGGTGAGGTCATTAATTTCGTCGCTCAGACTGGTGATGATCGGGACGCGGCCACGAGCCTTATCCGGGTGTGGAGCAGCGACGTGCAGGGCGCGTTTCCGGATACCTCTGTGGTGGACATTACGGGGCAAGTGGTGTGGACCACCGGAGGGCTCGACGAGGGAGAACACATCATTTCCCTTCAGGTCATTGACTCAGAAGGCCTAACCAATGCGGATAATGTGATGGTGAGCATTGGGGACATCGCCGACTCCGCCGATACCGGCGAGTTAGTGATCGAAGACTTGGATGGCGATGGCTTCACAAGCAACGTGGACTGTGATGACTCTGACGACCAAGTCTATCCGGGTGCGGAAGACTTTCCGTATGACGGAATCGACCAGGACTGCGACGGCGTCGACTTGACCGACGCGGATGAAGATGGCTTTGATGCGATGGTTGTCGGTGGGGATGACTGCAATGACAATGACGCCTCCTCGAACCCAGACGCGACCGAAGTGTGCGACGACGAAGACAATGACTGCAACGGCATTGTGGATGAGGAGGACGCGTTCGGCTGTGCAACCTGGTGGTTGGACGGCGATGACGATGGGTATGGCAGCGGTGACACCAAGTGTCTGTGTGGCCCAAGCGGTGACTATACCGCGGACAGTTTCTCTGATTGCGATGACGACGATGGTGATGTGAACCCGGGCGCCACGGCTTGGGCCACCCTTCCTCGTTCAGACGGAAGCTGGGATTGGGACTGCAATGGTGTGGAAGAACGCCAGTGGCTGGATGTGGGGAGCTGCAGCGGCTCGTTGTTCTGTGAAGCCACCGAGGGCTGGAGCGGTGGTGTGGCTGGATGCGGTGAGACGGCTCTGTGGGTCTCGGGTTGCTCTGGCCTCAGTTGTGATGAATCGGGTGTTGCCCGCGTCCAGACTTGTCGGTAATGCTGGGCGCGGCACTCTTGGTGGTTGCGGCCAGCTGTTTTGAGCAGCAGGAACCCATTGATGTGTTTCTGATCTCTGTGGACACACTGCGAGTGGACCATGTGTCTCCCTTCCACGGAGACTCTCCCGCTCAGACTCCCCACATGGCGGCGCTCGCCCAGGATGGGGTGCGTTTCACCCAAGCATTCTCGCCAGTCAGTGTGACAGGCCCAGCATTTTGTTCGACGATGACTGGGCTGGAGCCTGGGCGACACGGTGTGCTCACCAACCTCTTTCGGGGAGGGGAGCCTCTCGGGGATGAGCACGTCACATTGGCGGAGCGTTTCAAGGCTGCAGGCCACAAGACCGGGGCTTTTGTTTCGGCTTTTACCCTTCGCCAGCAGCTGGGCCTTCGCCAGGGCTTTGACGTCTACAACGGGGGTGAAAACTCGAATCGAGATGGTGAGCTGACCGCCTCGGTAATGGTCCCCTGGATGCGGCACGAGCCAGGCCCCATCTTTGCTTGGTTTCATTCATTTGACCCCCACGGTCCCTACCACCGGATGATGGCGACCTCCGAGTACGAAAATCCTTGGGTCGAGACCCCCGCGGACCTGGTTCACATTCCGGAGTACCAGCGAATCCATGGCATTACCGACCCCAAACTGTATGAGGCCCTGTATGCGAGGGGTGTGGAGCGTGCGGACAAGGCGGTGGGCATGTTGGTGGCAGGTTTGAAGGCCACGGGCCGGTACGATGACGCGTTGATTGTGCTGTTCGCGGACCATGGCGAGGGGTTTCAGGAGCGCGCTCTGTGGTACGACCACGGAAACTCCGCTCACACAGAGCAGGCCCATGTGCCACTGATCATCAAGTATCCGAAAGGCAAGGGAGCTGGAACGGAAGACAAGCGCCTTGTGAGTCTGCTGGATTTGGCACCCACCGCACTGGCTGTGGCGGGGCTGCCTCCGCTGGATGGGATCGATGGTCGGAGCTTGTTGGGAACCGACCCAGTGCACACGACGTTGGTTAGCGAGAGCTCACACTGCAAGGCCATCGATATCTTGGCGTGCAGTCCTAAAGGCGGTCAGTCCAAAGAGATCGCGGTTCGGAGTCTACAGTTCACCCTGGTATCTTCGATGGAAGGGGGGGTGGAGGTGGAACGGAATTATGACCGCCAAGTGGACCCTTTGGAGTTGCATCCACAGCCTCTACCAGTACCGCCAGCGCTCGCCGCGGCCTTAAAGCCGGTTCGGGATGACCGCCGAATGCGCAAGTACGC
>CAWVVG010000568.1:0-2324 GCA_963932775.1 uncultured bacterium | reverse complement strand
CGCGTCACTGGGAGAAGCCATCGACTTCATTCGAGCCTGTGCCATCTCGGAAATTTCGACGGATACATCCGGCTTAACTTCCAACACCGCAATGGGTTTGCTGCTTGGCGGAGCACTGTCCACCGACGCAATGTTGCTAAGTTCAAGAACGTTCAAGGGTGTTGAGCCGCTTACGCTATCCATCATTTCTGGCCTCCTGAGGACAAACAAATACCACACACCACCAAAATACTTGGTGGGATCAGTGTTTTCCCCGGCAACAAAAGAAGCCAACGCCAGTTTAACTGGGGTCAACCATAAAAGCCAGCTTGAACGGGTCTTTTATGATGAGCCTGCCTTTTTTGTATCCATACAATTTCAATATTCTACAGGCTCCGCATCCAAATGCCGCCACAAATACCAGGTCGCTGCAGACCGAAATGGGCGCCATTTCTCAGCGATCTCTCCCACATGCTCGGGCGTGAGTGAGTCTCCAGACACATACAACTGTTCAACAGCCCGAATCACACCGATGTCTCCCAGAGGAAGTACGTCAGGGCGAAGAAGGGAAAAAATCAGCACCATCTCTACGGTCCACGGCCCGACACCCCTCAATGCGATCAGCTTCTTCCTGACTTCCACATCGGAGAGATCCATCCAATCTATGGTATCCACCCATTTTCCAGTGGAGGCCAGCCCCCCGATGTACTCCACCTTTCGCCCAGACAGCCCCACTGCCCTCAGACTCTCAGCGGAGTGGGCCACAATGTTTTCTGGGGTCATATCCCCCACCAAATCGCACAACCGACCCCAAACTGCATCCGCTGCTTTTGCAGATATCTGCTGGCCAACAATGGCGTGAACCAAGGTCTCAAAGACCCGGCCCTTTGAGCGCAAAGGCGGGTCTTCATGGGCGTCGATCACAGCCTTCATAATCGGATCCACCGACCGCAGGTGAGCCTTGGCCTCCTCCCAAAACTTCGGTACCTTCCACATACGGACTCCTTGCCTGAACATACCCAGCGCTTGGTTCTCTCAACCATTATGACGCTAAGATAGAATTCATTGGAGGACGCATGGGCGTTTCATTATTTTTGTTGGGTCTAACTATGGCTTGTTCTGATCCGAAAGATCCGCAGGAAACAGGCACCGTGCCCAGCCCCGATGCGGATGCGGATGTAGATGCAGATTCGGATGCAGACGCAGACGCAGACGCAGACGCAGATGCAGACGCAGACGCAGACGCAGATGCGGATGCGGATGGAAGCGACACGGGTGGGGAAGACTCTGGAGAACCCACCGACCCCATCGATGCCTGTGCTGATGACCTTGTGGGTGCCCTGGCCTGGTTCGAGGCCGAAGCCACGGGAGCCATCCCGGGAGACGTTGAGTACGGACAGACCCATGTAATCAAGGCGGATGAGACCCGGTGGGCGCCGCCACTCATCGAAGATCGGGCTGCGATGTTCTTGTTCACGCCAACCGAATCCATCGACGGATCTTCGGATGTGCGGCTCGGTGCCTGGAAGGATGGTGCACTGCTCGGCGTGCTTTCGATGATCCCACCTGAAGATCTCCCGTCACCACTCGAGCAAGACCTGACCGAAGTGGAGTTGACACCTTGGTCCGATGCCGCGTGGAGCGCCTTCCTGCCCTGGACATGGGTCCAAGAAGGCACCGAACTCACCATCGGTACGGAGATTGACGGTGAACTTCATACTTTTGAGCACACGCTGATCGAGCTCGGAGCCCCACAACGCTTCACAGTCTCTCGGTCCAAGATGGTCCTGTTCGGCGAACCCGAAAAGTCGACCCTTACCTCCACGGGTGAAAAGATTGGGCAGGACTTCTACGGCTCGCTGCCCGTCTCTCACCTGCGGTGGGTGGACTCGGCACCATGGCGCCTAAACGAGATCGTCGTTCGAGCGGACGGCGGGCCAATGGTGGTGTCATCGGAGGGCGAACGAACTGCGCTGACCTCGGACCCGGACAGGTGGCACATCATCAAGCACCAGTTCTCAATTCGCATGAGCCTTGCCAACACCGGACGGGGCCTGGCACAGACCACCGGCGGAGATAGCTCACCGTACTCCTTTGGAACCTCAGTCGGGTCCGGCTGGGTGATGAATGACGACGGCTCCTACTCGGATCTCGACAATGCACCCTACGCGGCAGGGTGGACCGGGTGGACCGCCATGTGGCTCGGTGAATGCGCCAATGTCTTCGTCCACGAGCTCGGTCACTCCTGCACATTGCACCACTTCACCAGTGGAACTGCGTCCTCATGGGGCATCGGTGACGAATACCCATCCGATGGCACCAATGTAGCGGCCCACCCCTGGGGG
>CAWVVG010000567.1:0-2332 GCA_963932775.1 uncultured bacterium | reverse complement strand
GTCCAATGCGGATGGAAAGGCCGCGACCTGGACGCCGCCTTGTACGGTGGCTGCAACGGCGGCATTCATGATGAGAAAGCTGAGCATAGGAAATCCTCTAGTGGCGGGCGATGAGTGTCAAGCCCGTGCGAGTGGCGTTCATCCCGTACTGGCCGTTGGCGCTGGGTAGGACTCGTCCAGTGCTGGCGTCGTTGTCCAAGGAGAGGCCGGAAGTCTGGACTGTGCGATCCATGATGACGAAGTGGTCGACAGTCAGGGCGATGGTAAGCCAATCGATGGGCAATGCGCTGGCGCTGATGCGAAGATCGAGGGCCGGGAAGTCTGCGATGCCCACATGAAAGGTCTCATCGGAAATGGTGGTACCCGCATAGAATACGCCAGGCCGAAGATGAAACTTAGCCACCGGGAAGTCCACCGCGATGCCGCCGTGGAACGCATCATCGTTGCCCAGATCGTTGTGAATATCGGTACCGGCTGCAAGGATGTCCGCCTCGTTTACCCCGCTCGACATGATGAACGACTGCAGAGCACCGCTTTCACTGTCGACACTCAGATTTCGAACCAAGACATCCACCTCAGCCATGCCGGACCAGTCGGTCCAGCCACCGGTGAGTGCGATTCGGGTGGTTCCCACTGGAATGACCAAACCAAGTTCGATTTCTTTTGCGTATGTGAGATACCCCGTGGCGTCTCCGCTAAGCGTGAGGTCCAGGTCGTCGGTGGGCGAGATGTCCACGGGTCCGGAAACCTCGACCCTCATGGGCGACCGATAGGAGAGGTGTGCCTCCAGGTCATTGGGGAGCGTCACCGACATTCCGAGCCCATAAGCGAAACCGATTCCGCTGAGGTCGAGGCTCTGGGAGCCATGGAACAAGGGGTTGTCTGTGGGCAATGGGGGGGTGAGGTCGGTTTTACTGTTGATGAGTGCGGCGGTGTTCATCGCGGTGGTTTTGGACAGGGTTGCCCGACCGACGCGAAAGGACCCACCCACGGTGATGGTCTCGGTGAGTCGATGGCCCAATGATAGGCCGCCTTCCATCAGGAAACTCTCGGCATCGATGATGTGAAAGCGCTGTGCACCATCTTCCGGTAGTGAGGCTCCACCACCGTATGGAATCATGCCATAAACTCCCAGGCCCCATCTTCCCATGGGCATCGTGGCGCCGAGAAATGGCATGGGAACCATTCCACTGACCGCCTCCGGGTCTTGACCCTCAAGTTCCGAATTCAATAAATAAAAGTTGGCACCCAAGTCGATCGCAAACTCAGGCCCGGTGGAGAGGGCAGAGGCGGGGGTGGCGGCAAGGCCCAATACACCGGGCTCAGTGACCCCTGAAAGGCCTCCACCCATTGGGCTCAGGCCCATGCCAGCGGTGGAGCTACCAAAGGCGGTCGAAAGCAACGCAATCCAGATCATGTCCGTATTTTAGCATCGGAAGTGAACGGGTCTCGGATGACGGTGTGGAACGTCACTGGACTGTTGCGTCAGCCGGTTTGGCCCACTCTATTTAAGGCCGGTTTCAGCGATGACTTCAGGCTTTCCGGTCGTGGTGTCGGTTGTTTTTTGGTGGACTGCCGCGCGAATCAGCAATGCCTCGGCTCCCTGGAGCACGGGTACTGCGTCCACCACCTCTGGTCGGGCGAGGTCACCCTGGGCGGAAAAGGCTTGATTGGATGCTCTTCCGTGGTCGTATTGGAGGTGTGTGGGTGAGCCACAGCCAATCAACAGGACAAGAGCGATGATGCGGTTCATATTAATGTTCCTCCGAGGCAGATTCTACCTCTTTTGGTGGGGCTGTGGATAGTCGGGCCAGGGCTTCGCTGGCGCCATTCATGCTGGAGTCTGCCTCGAGGACGAGCTTATAGGAGCCGATTGCTGCCTCGGTGTCCCCACGCATCTCCTGGGCGAGGGCTAAATTGTAGCGGGCGGATGCTTCATCGGTGCCAGCCTTGAAGACCCTCCATGCGGCCTTGTCTTTGCCGGTGACGGCCAGCGCAAAGCCGAGGTTGTTTCGGGTTCGTTTTTGAGAACCATCGAGCATTAACGCTTTGCGAAGGACCACAACCGCTTCCTCGTGTTGGCCCGAAACCATCAATGCAAAGCCGTAGTTGTTGTGAACATCGGCATCCGTCGGTGCATTGCGTGCAGCGGACTTAAAACGCTTGATCGCTTCGGTGGTTCGGGATTGATCGAGGTAGAGAATTCCCAGTTGGTTGTGGGCCTCGGCATTTCCAGGAGCCCGTCTGGAGGCCATGGACAAGGCAACTTCCGCTTCGTCGGTGAGCCCCATATCGGTGAGCGCACGGCCTTGCAGAACGTACAGGTCTGGGT
>CAWVVG010000566.1:0-2337 GCA_963932775.1 uncultured bacterium | reverse complement strand
CAGGGGCGAGTCTACCAAGCCGTCTCAATGGCCTGGCCCAACAAAAAACAGGCGCCCGACGAGTACTTCATCGCCCTCGAACACCCCACCACCGGCAAACCATGCCCCGTGCCAGAGCGCGGCTGGAGAAACCCTCCCCGCACCATGCAGCGATTGCTTGCCGGGAACCGCATCATCTTTGGGGTGGACGAGAAAACCCAGCCCCGACGAAAGTACTTCTTAGATGAGGTGCGGACTGAAGGTGTGCCGTCAATCTTGCGAGACGGTGGCTCGGATGACCGGCGACTGGCCAAGCTCGGTGTCCCTTTCGACCACCCCAAGCCTTTGAGTGTCGCTCAGCGAATCGTGCGTTGGTTCACTCACGAGTCCGGCGACATCGTGCTCGACTTTTTCGCCGGTTCCGGAACGACCGGCCATGCGGTAATCGCGGAGAATCGAGAACGAAACGCCAACCTGCAATTCCTGTTGATTCAGCGGGCGGAGGCCGTGGGAGAGCGCTCCGCTGGCAGGCGTGCGGGCTTTAATCACGTGAGTGAAATGACTCGCGCACGTCTGCAGAGAGCCATCGCAACCATGGACGAAGACGCCCTGCCTGGACCATCGGAAGACCGGGGATTCCTCGCGGAGCGATTGGCTTGATGCAAAAGCACTTTAAACTCATTGGAGGTACGGTCATCGGGGGCATTCTGATGCTCCTGTGGTGGTCGAAATACAGCTCAAACATCGCCCCAGTCGATGGAACTGACTGGACTTTAATCATCCTGGCTTTGCTCAGCCTTGGGGGATCCTTGGGGCTCCAGTTGGTGCGAACTCACCTATTGATTCAGCCCGTTTCGATGCGACGAATCGTCTCTCCGGTGTTGTTGGCGCACGGACTCAATGTCCTCGCTCCGAGCTTGCTGGGTGACCTGTATGAAATCGGAGCCCTCGCTCGCTCTGAGCGTCGCCCAGTCCGAGAAATACTGGGACGCCTGCTTCATAGACTGTCGACCACATTGGCAGCACTGGGCCTATTGGCCGGCCTCGCCCTGGGTTCTATTGACCCCAGTCTCGGCTTCGTATTGATGAGCGGGGCCATCGCCATTCCCCTACTCGTAGACGGGACCACACCAGCCTGGAGCGCCAGACTTCGCGTACCGGCCACCGACCCCATTGAACCATTGGCGCCCCTCGGGCTCAGCAGGACCCTGCTTCACATCGGCTTGTCTACGGTCCAGCACACCCTGAGTGCAGTCAGCGTATTTCTCCTTGGTGCAGCGATCGGAGATCCGGTGAGCCCGCCGACCGCGGCAGGCATGCTTTCCTTGGCCGACCTGGTGACCTATCTCCCCATTCCTCTCGGAGGCGTAGGCCTTCATCATTGGGGAGTCAGCAGTATGGCCGAGATTCTCGGGTCGGTTCCTGTACAGCTTGTAGTGGTCAATCACGCCTTAGCGGTCCTCGTCGGCGGACTGTGCGCAGTGGCGGGATGGACGTTGAACAGTGACAACGCCGTCGTATCCAGGCAGAATGAGTAAACGATGCGAGTCTTGTTGATACAGCCCCGTGTGAGCGCAGAGCCATCGTACCCGTTGGCCCTGGCCGCAATTATCCCCCTGCTAGAAGCAGAGGGCCACGCCGTGACGGGCTTGGACTTAGTCTTCGACGATGAGTCTGAGATTCTGGCAATGGCCCAGTCTGGTGAAGTAGACTGGGTTGGAGCGACCGTGCTTCACCACAACACATCCAATGTACAGCCCTGGATGAATGCATTGCGATCGTTCCCCGATATACGAACCTTTGTGGCGGGAGCCCTGCCAACGCTCGACCCCCTCGGTGCAATCGCACGCACAGGGGCCGACTTCGCGGTCGTAGGCCCCCCCGAGCGGGCGGTAGCCGACTTGGTGAGCGCCGAAGACCCCACTCAAGTAGCGGGCGTCGTTCACCCAGGCCGGTCAACCCCTGCCCACCGTGTCCAACCCAAACTGAACACCCTACCCGCACCGGATCGTACGGTGTTCCCCGTGGAACAATACAGCTATGCCATGCGATCAACGGCTGTTCCTTACACTCAGGTGTTTACGTCGAGGGGCTGCATAAAGGCATGCCCGTATTGCCCCGTTCCCACCCTACGACCCGACCGGTTTGATCCCAAAAGCCCCGAACAAGTGGTGGACGAGTGGGCCACTTTGGTCAAGGACCATCACATTGCCAGCATTCACATAGAGGACGACAGCTTTCTCGCTGACAAGCATCGAGTGCACGAAATTTGTGACCGCTTGCTCCAGCAGAATGTGTCGGTTCAGTGGGAGCTGGTCAATGGAATCCGCATCGATCAGGTAGACCGGAACATCCTAA
>CAWVVG010000565.1:0-2339 GCA_963932775.1 uncultured bacterium | reverse complement strand
GCCCAAATATTCTGTTCGATGTCCGAGACCTCGGACGGACATACCGGTCACCAGGTCGCGAAATAGATTAGCAAGACGGGGTGACCGAGTTGCTCGCTGAGCCGGTGGGTTTCTCCATCAAGGTCTGTGAGAACAAAGTCCGGAGCGGCTGTGCCGAGTGGAATGCTGAGTTGGCTATTCTCTCTTTGGACTTGAACCTCAAGCGCCGGCGAAGCGGGGTCGTCGCTTGCGATGCACACCGTTCCGTTGCTTAGATTCGTGGGCCAGTGAAGCCGTCCTGTCACCGAGGTGCCGGGTGGAATGGTCGTTGTGTCCAGCGTTAAAGTGGCATCTGGTTCACTTGCATTCCAAGCAAATAAGGTGGCCTCTACAGCACCATCATTTCGCAGTTTGAGAGAGAGTTCTTCTTGGTCGGGCATGATGTAGAGGGTGTCCGGCGCCTCGGAAAGGACCGGTGAGGCGATGCTGCGGTCCAGCTCGTATCCACCGATGGCGCCCCAGTCGCCCACCCAGGCCCGGTTGTCAGCCGCCGCCACCGTCATTGCAAAGCGCGGGGTGTCCGCTTTTCCGAGCACGACCGGTTGGCTCGGAACCGTGATGTCCACGGCCCAAACGGATTCCTGGTCGACTATCCAGGCCGTTTGACCATCCAGTGTGACATCGATGATTGGGGTTCCGAGGTTGAGGCGTGCGATTTCCTTGGGCTGGTTTGGGTCGCTGAGCTCGAGCACTATCAGGCCAGAAGATCCTGCTGCTGCATACAGGAACTCGCCGTCCACGGCTAAGTCCAGCGCACCAGTACCAATGTCAACGTGGCGCTCGAAGGCGGGATTCGCTGGGTCGTCAAAAGAAAACACGCCGATTCCGTGGGTGTTGTCCGCCGTATACAGGGAGTCCGCACCGGCCACGACATTCCAGGGGTGGCCCTCAGCGGAGACTGTCGCACCCACAATGGGTGAAACCGGGTCGCTTGCGTCCATGACGGTGAGATCTCCATCGTGCTGGATGATGTAGATAAAATCTCCCCGCCTGGTCAGGCCCCCGAAGTTTTGCTGAGACAGCTCGTACACCAGGGAAAGCGCGCTGGGATCGGAACGGTCGATCACATTCAGGCCCAGGCTTCGGTGGGTCACGTACACCAAGGGTGGGTGGTCGTCGGTACCCTTGAGCAAGAGCAATCGGTGATACCGCCCGGTGGGGTCCGGGTAATGGTCGTCGATCTCTGGGTTGGGCCCGCTCAAGTCAAAACTGAACAGTCCGCCCTGGCCTACCGCCCAAAATCTGTCGCCATCCAGGGCGGCATCGAGCATCTCGATGAGCAGAAAGGGGGGTGTCATGCCCTCGCTGGTGTCTGTGCGTCCGAGCGCTTGCAGTGCCGTTGTGCCACCAGCGGTGCCCACATCACAGTCTCCCTTCGGGAGCAAAGGGTCGGGTGGGTCACCCGAATCGGGGCTCGATAGGCGAGAGCCTGTGTCGGTACTGTTCAGATCCCCTTCATGTTGGCATCGGCCCTTTCCGTCAGGCTCAAAGCCCTCTATACAGGGTGTTTGGCCGTTGCCTGCGCAGGCAACGGTCGCAAGGGTGAGGGCACTCAAAAATCGCATATCTTGAAAATAGCACCGATGACCGTCATGTTGTGGCACTTCCAGTCCGTTTATTTGATTACAATGGTCGTATAATGGAACGCCGCTCGCCACTATTGCCTTTATTTGTATTCGTGGGTCTTACTGCGGGCGGCTGTTCAGAGTATCACTTCATACCCGAAGGAAGTGAACCTAAAGAGGCCGAGGATGTGGTGGTGTTCGATACCGCTGAACCCGAGGAAATTCTGCCAGAACCCGTTGAACCACCGATGGCGGTAGTGACCCCGGACGGCATTGCGCCGGGCATTCACTGTGGGCTGTACGAGGAAGTGGTTGTCGTGCAAAACCTTGGGGTAGGACCCCTGGAAGTCGCGGACGTACGCCTGATCGGAGACGGCTGGGCCAAGAGTCACCGAGCGCTACCGGTGACCCTTTTGACCGAGGAGACGCTGCGCATTCGGATGTCCTCGACTGGAGGCACCGGTCGGTTGGTCATCCTCAGCAACGACCCCGATGTTCCTGCCCGGGAGGTGCCGCTGCATGTAGAGCAAGACGCACCTCCGATGGTAACCATCATCACGCCGACCGGAGGGGATGTGTTGTCCCCTGGAGCCGCCACGCGCTTTGAGGCGGTGGTCACCGACGACGTGGACCTCCCGGAGACCCTCCATCTGCAGTGGAACTCGAGCGTGGATGGCACCCTGTCTACTGCACCCGCTGCACCAGACGGGGTGGCAGCGTTTGATTGGAATGCTT
>CAWVVG010000564.1:0-2339 GCA_963932775.1 uncultured bacterium | reverse complement strand
TAAATGTGACACGCTCCGCCTCTTGTTTCAGGTTGAATACCTTGGTGTCGACCACGACAGGACCACTGGAGGGGTCAGGCAGGGTCAGTGACCACTGGGACTTGCTCCTCAATCCGGCGTGAGTGTAGTGGGAAAATTGCAGGTCGACGTTGGGGTAATCGGGCATCCTCCGAAAGGTGTTCAGGTTCAGTGAGACCACTCTGGACTCATCAGGATTCAAGTCCCCGAGGTTGACATCCTCTCCAGTGCCCCCTTCAAGCACGATGTCCGTCAAGCGGTACCCACGGCGATTTTTCACCGAAATCTGCACCTCAGTGTCATTGGGGTGGATTCGTGCATCGACTGCGCGAACCGCCACGTCAGACAGCAGGTAGACCAGCATCTCCAGCTCTGGCTTTGCATTGTTGGATGGATCCCAGAACCCTCGTAGATCATCTGGGTGCTCGGCTCGAAATGGGTCATTGAACTCGCCTGGAGGTACAGGCTGGCGCCAGTTGTCATGGGAGGCGAAGAACACTGTCCCGGAGCCACCGTGTTTCTCTATTGCCTGCGTTTGATGAAACATTCTCCACTGGCGAAGCGCGGGTGTAGGCCGCTCGAAGAATGCAACGAAGCCGCCGAACTCACTGGCGTAGAAGGGGATGCCAAGGTGCTGCACCAAGGCGAGTGCTTGGGTCCAGTATGTCGGGCCTGAGTCCAGCATATTGATACCCAAGATGTCCACGGGGTAGTCAATAAAGGTGGCGAAGGTTGAGTATGTGGTCAGGGTCGAGCTGTTCGCCTGAGCATTGCGGATGACGTTCCGGATGGCATCGATGTGTTTGCTGCTTCGGTCATCGATTTCGAGCTCGTTGCCTGTGTTGAGTAACAACACAAGAGGGTTGCCCGTTGCCTGGCGTACGAGTCGGTCCCACCGGCGCCGATACAGGGTCCGGCTCAGCGGTTTTTTAGGATCGAAGTTGTCCCAAGTCGAGAGGTCGGGCTGAGGAATGAGCAACATCTGGTGTTCCGCCGCCGCGGCTTCAATCGATGGTGTGGGTGGGTGGTACAAGCGAACCGCATTGACTCCGATTCTCTTAAGCTGCGCAAAGCCCTCGCTGGTCTGGAGTGCATTGGATGGAGTTATGAATGACGGAACCATCCCCTTGATGGTGAATGGCTCGCCGTTAACCATCAAGCCTGAACGGCCAGCCTCAACCACGCTCGTGGAGACCTTTCGTCGGATCAAACAGGTTGTGTCTGGACCGCTGAGAGAGACCGATAGCGAGCGGCTTGCCCAACCCAGGGGCCATGTGGTCTCGGTTACAAATGAGCGATTGTCGTCCAAGTGATGCTCGCCGATGACGGTGTCTTGGTCTATGACGCGGACGTGGAGTGGACCGGGAACATCATCTCGAACATTTACGTGAACCTGGAGACGGAGGGCTTCTTGCTCTATCGCGCGGGTGATTGTGACTGCGAGGGCGGGCGGGGCGTCTCGGTCGACAAGGAATGGCTCCCACAGAAAGGGAGAGACTGTGCCGCAGGGTCCAACCGAGAGCACCTCGTTTGTCGCTACCAGTGCAGTCGAGAGCCCAATCACCCAAGCGATTCGACTGAGGTGCCGATTGCTGGGCCGGGTCTGCTGCTTGGTGACCACGAGCCGAGTCTTGAGGGATTCATCGAGGGCTGCGGAGTATTCAGTCCGCCGGTCTATTCGTGACCACTCCCGGCGTTGGAGGAGGAAGTCGGAAAACCCATACAGAGCACTGAGAAGATCAAAGACAATCAACAATGGAAATGTGAGTACAAACACCAGGGCTGGTTGCCAAGCCATCACCCGTATATGGGCAGCAGCAAGCACAAAGGTCGCCGCACCGATGGCCAAGAATCCTGCCTCGGCAGCCCACACCAGGCCTTCATGGGGGAATGATGTGATGTAGTAGTATGGGTCGCCGCTATATATGCCGTACAGCCATGTTCCAGCGATGGCCACTTGGGGAAACACCATCAATGCGGTGACGATAAGGTCGGTTGCCTTTGAGGATCTTCGCCAAGATAGCCACAGCGTCACCAGCAAGGCGATCGCAGAGGAAGTACCGAGGACGAGAGAGCGGATCTCAAGTGGGAACAATGCAAAGTAATAGAGCCCGTGAACGATAAAGAAGAGGGCGATGAACACGGGTGTCAGGAAGAACTGCCCATTGAACAAGATGAGGGCTTTCGTCGATAGCGGGGCAGGTCCGAAGAACACCTTGGGAAGGTGTGAGAAGAAGGCATGGGTATGGCCGGCACTCCAGCGTCGTCGACGAAATACGAAGCTCGGTATGTTGGGGGTGACCTCTTCAAAGGAGCCGACA